>DAHXNM010000317.1 GCA_027365375.1 Ferrimicrobium sp.
ACCGGCAGTAGATTGAGAACGGGCTTGGATGTGGCGTATTGAACGTCACGCACTACATCACGCACAAAGCTTCCGATGACATCCCAGTATGGTGCAGGGATATTGGGGGTATAGTTCGTGATCCGATCTAAGGCATAATCGTGGACTTACTCACCAAATGGGACACATGACTCTGATAGGGTAAAAAGACTACCTGAGCACACCGATATCCAGCATGAAGATAGCGTGCTTCGTTACGCATCTTGAAAATAATCAAGTTCCACTGGGCACACAGAACGCGCTCTGGCGCTGAAACACTGGACTGAATTGACCCCTCGTTGCATCACGCACGGTTCGCGATTGCGAAATTATCGGAGGAAGGATAATCCCCGTCCTAGAGTCTGGGTGTCCGCGATAGATGGACTATCAACCGCCGTGTTGCAAGAACATGTCTGTACTAGCTCTAAGTCGATGCCGTGTCTCTGCATCAACACTCGTCAAGTTGCCATCGTCAAAGTATGTGAGGGCCTTGAGAGACTCTGCCGGCTGAAAGGACTTTCCGAAGAGAGTTTGCGCTCCCGTGAGACCAGCGTGGAGTGAAACGCCATACATTAACAGTGCATCGATATCCTGGTAGTCCTTGGCCTCTATCCGTTGTAAAATCACCTTGAGTTTATGAGCCAGGAGATCCACTGGTGATGCAATTAAGAGCACTCCGTCGTCGGTGAGTTCTGGTGGAGCGAGAGATGCGACACCGACCCCGAAAAACGACAACTTTACCCTTGAGGTAAGAACGGTAAGAGTGTCAACCTCGTCTTGGAGAACCTTTCCGTCTGCAACAATTGGCATCGCCTGACGCAGGGCATCCTTGTCGAGAGGTTGTGGCCCGAAGAAATCGAAGTCTACCGATTCTCGGTTGCCGCACCGAAGCGCGACGGCAGTTCCTCCGTAAAGTACTAAGCCAAGATTCCGGGTCGGTCTGAGAAGAGGCCAAAGCGCCTGTTGCTCAGGAGGCAAGATAGATAGACGAGGCTTAAAGCTAGGCACTAAGGCTCCTATACGGCATCTCGGGCGGCTCGGCATCGAACAGTACGACTTTCAACCGATAATTCCAGAACGACCACGATTTGGGACGGAACCAGCCTGGTTCAGCGTGTGTCAAGACGTCCCGTAACAGCTCCACACCAAGCGTAATCTCAAGATTGCGCTCGTCATCCCAGTCCCCGATGTCCATAATTTGTGCGATGAGTCGCTCTGGACGCGCGAGTGATTCTTCAGCGCTCTGCCACCAGATGTAGTACGTCAGGCGAATTAAGAAGCTCCGCTGTTCCACGGTGAGATCCATATAACTCATTCTACCAGGACAAGCTGCGGTATCGCGGGTTGGTCCGGCGGGGGGATTGATGTCCGTGTGGAGTGATTGCGTTCGGATCTGGATTCGCCAGGGTCTCTGCGTGGTTGCTGGTGTCGTTACGTTTGACTTGAGCAAGAACCGTTCTGTTGTGTGTATGCGGGTGGGGCTGACTTATCTCTTCCATTAGATCCCCTCTGAACTGCCAAATCAATCTAGCAAACCATCGCAACGACGGTTCTTGCAACACCCTATCTATATTTGGGTTGAACGATCTATATTTGGGTTGAACGTTTCCAAAACGTCGGTGGCTATGTAGGGGGATGTTGCTGGACCTAGAGATGTAGACGCGTTGGATAATTAGTCCGAACTGAAGCCCAACCCCACGACCGATAGTACCGTCTAACAGCTAATTTGTCGTTGAAACTTCGCCACGACGTGTTAGGTTGATGCCTACACCAGACGATAACTCTGGTAGTGATAATTACCATAAGGGGGTAATGATGAAGGTACGGAACATGGTTCAGGGGGGCAGTAGTAGCTCTGAGTCTTGGACTTGCTAGGGTAGGAACTGGGATGGGATTGACGGCTAACGAATCTACCGAGACTCATGCGCAGCCAGGGTATACGGTTGGACCTGGCGGCGGCGGTGCTGTCACCTACGCATATAGTACGCCGTCCGGCTCTACTCCTTATGGGAATGGAGTCTGTTATGAGTTAGGTCGGTTTGGTTTGCTCGGCTACTGTGCGAGCTCAGGCCCTCAGACCATATTACAAGACATCGGAGGAGCGATTTGCGCAGTTAGCGGTGCTTTGTCCGTCATCGATGCGCAAAATGGTGAATTTGAGCCTACCGGTAATACAAACATTATCGGGTATCTGTCGAGCGCAGATTCCATCGCGTCAATCGCATTTTCTGTCATCGGCTCCTTGTCATTACCTCCCGTCCGCGACGGCGTCGTACCCAGTGGGGCTTAGGCTGTAGATGTCTATCCTCAGTGTTCTTTACTTCGGTCAGGGCGCGCTAGGTTTGCTTGCCTGTTGGGGTTTCCTAATCTCGGCTAATTCGGTAGTAAGAAAGCACTCTCCCCAAGTTGTCCGTATCTTACTGGTCCGGGGGCGGAGAGATTCCGATCTGGCTGCGACAACGACCAAGACGAGAGGCGTTAGCCCTTACGTATATTCCATTCTCTTTGGTCTTCTAGGTTTGAGTGGTTTTACGAATCTGGTTCTACACGTGTTACATGTGAATTAAACCTGGCCCGATGTTCTAGTCGGAACCCAGGTGTTGGCGACGTGTATCGAAGTGGCCCTACTTACCTTCATGTGGATCAGCTCGCCCCTCCCTGTGGGAACTGCAAGTCGATGGGTCTATAGGCTCGTGTCGCAGAGCGGGGCTGGCCCATTGGTCTCCCCTGTGGTTTGGCACGTGTGTGCTTTGTAGAGCGTAGCACTGCCGCCTTGGCCGACTATGTCGGAGCGATTGTATCGGATCAGTAGCACTAAAGGAACGGCCTAACCTCATTGCCAGAAGGCAAGATTCAAGTGAGCATCGGCAATCGGCGCATTCACAGCCATCGGAACAAGTGAAAAAATCCCTCGACACCCCCTGCTCCAAACGCTCTGACTAGTAGCCGATCCTTGGGGAATCATAAAAAAGGAACGTCGTGAAAGTAAGAGAGGATTTTGTATCTTACATTCGGGCAGGTCAACCTAGTTTCGCAAACGGCCCTTGGTGGGGCGTTTGCGAAACTACCCCCAATTCGTTTGCGAAACTCAAACAGCAAATTATCTCGGCCGTATACCAACTGATTGCAGGTAAGTATCGCCCCGAAATCAGCAATCTATGGTCGCTGATAGGGCTCCCTAGCAAAAGTTCCACCCCAAGGGCAGGGCTCTGCCTTGGGGTGGAACAACCTGGAGTGGAGAATGGCTTAGGTGTCTCTGTTGCTTCGCCTAGAGGTACGAGTCTTGGTTAAGGTCTGGGTGGTCGACTCTTTGGTCAGAAACGTTATCCTTGATTAGTTCCCAAGACCAGAATCCTCACCCGGGAAGCTGCCAGGGTGTTCCTCAGTAGGTTTACGGTGTATTTGCAACTGCCGAACGGCAGCCTCAAGAGAGGGGAGGTCCACCATGATGGTTACTTCAACCGTTGCGCGAGATGTGTCGAAGTAGTGGTTCGCCAGCCAATCGCTCATGCCAGCCGCGTCAGACCACTTGACTAGCAACGAGTTCGGGGTCCAGTGCCTTTACTACCTCGCCAATTTCGATTAATCTCACTCGAACGGCATCGAAAATGAGTCCGTCAGAGAGATCGCCACGAGCAAGGTGGCTTCTGATCGCGTCAATCGCGTTAATAATGTCGGTTAGGCGCTCGTCGTCATGACGCGAACTCATAGTGGGATGGCATCCCGTTCGATCTCTGCTCGAACGTGTGGTCGGAGGCTGTCCGAGAGGGCAACATCAACCGGCACGCCAAGAATCTCTGAAAGTTCCCTCCACAGAGCTTCCAGAGCAAATAGCCCGGTCCCTTTACCAACGTCAACCACGAAGTCAACATCGCTCTCTGGCCCGTCTTCACCCCGTGCCGCGCTGCCAAAGACGCGGATATTGCTCGTTCCATGACGTGCCGCGCAGTCTAATATTGCGTATCGACTCTTGCGGAGCTGATGACCGAGCGGAGTGTCT
>DAHXNM010000006.1 GCA_027365375.1 Ferrimicrobium sp.
CGTCCGAGGTAGAGCACTGTTACCAGAGACCATCTTCCACAGTGATCATGGTTCCCAGTACACCAGTGACGACTTCAGGCAGATGTTGAGGATCTCTGGCATGGCCCAATCGATGGGAACGGTCGGGGATAGTTTTGACAAGGCGCTGGCCCCATAATGCACTCCTTATCTATGTTCAGGTGTGAAGTCGCTTTCCAAGAGGACTTCCTTGCTTCTTACGATAGCGGGGGTCTCCCGGCACGGGTGGGTCAAAGAGTAGCATATTTCTATCATTGGCTTTGTATGACGAGATGATGCCCAAGCGCTGCCATGTTTTAACGGTTAATGGATGAACCCCGATCTGTTCGGCCAGCTCGGCCGCGCTTACAAGACCTTGAGCTCTGAGCCGCTCCAGGTGGCTGGCAAGCCCATTGGATCGCCGCAGGTCCCTGACGATCGTTGGGGTGAAGGCCAGGCCGGTGCCGGTGTGATGCCCCGCACTATTGAGAGCCTTTGCGGCCTCGGCGTCGGTGTTAGTCACAAGGAGCCGATCAAGTTCGGCAATTGTCTTGGCGTCGGTCTGATGGATCTTAAAGCCAACGAGCGGCAGGGGAATCGACAGGCTGGTGGTTTGGCCGCCCTTGAAACGGACATGGAGCTCAATGCGGTCGCTCCGATTGATAGTGACATCTTCAATCAGCAGCCGAGCCATGCGCTTGCGTTCGCGCTGAGGAGTCGCTGGGTTCGACCATAGGGCAGGAAAGTCAGTAGCAAGGGATCGGATACGCGCCTTGTTCTCCTCGCTCAAGGCCGCTTGCGCGACGCTGGTGGCCTTGGCGTAGTCATCTTCGGCACCGTGTAGCTGGCGAAGGGCATCATTCCAATCGGCTTCAAGGGCGCTCGCGACGAGACGATTGTCCGGGTCAACGGCGAGATAACGCCGACGGGCACTTTCAACATGATGGCGAGCCCGCTCGACGTGGGTCTTACGTAAGGCGTCAGCCTCATCGGCCCTTGCTTCGAGTTCGGCCTCTACACTAAGGGCCACCTCAAGAGTCAGGGGAGTAACCATAGCAAGGAGTAGCTCGCCAATAGCGGCGTCGATACCAACTCCTGGGATTCGACTACACGCTTTAGCGCCGTCGCTGATGAAGGCTCGCATGCAACGGTACTCAGGGACCTCGACACCAAGGCGGAGGTGATAGGCAACACTCATCCGACATCCACAGCGTCCACAGACGGCTAGTCCCTGGAGCAAAGCGTTACCCTCCCTGGCGGGCCCAGCATTGCGCTCAGAACCCCGCGCTTGTGCGTTGGCAGCGAGCAACTGCTGGTTCAGCTCATAGGTCTCCCAACTGATGTAGCCCCCGTGAGCGCCAGGAATCAGCGCAGTCCATTGTTCGCGAGGAACCATCTCGGTACGGAGGCGACCGTTCGCATTGAGTCGTTGCCGATGACGCCCATAGACGAACGCCCCCGCATAGCGTGGGTTGTGTAAAACACGCAGTACTCGATCGTGGGACAGTGGCGTCCATGACAGTTCACCTTTGTGTGCACCAGAACGAATCCGGGCGGGAAACTTGAGACCCTCGGTTCGAAAGACCTGAACCACGGCGCGGGCTGACCCTAGATGAGCAAATGTTGCAAAGAGGTGATTCAGGGCTCGTTGCACCCCGGCGTCGGGATCGAGCACAACCTTGCCGGTGGGGTCATAGACCAGTCCGACCGGTAGCGCCATTGACAGCTCACCACGCCGGGCCTTGGAGAGTTGACCTCCACGTAGCCGTGCTCGAATGAAGTGCAGCTCAGCTTCGGATAGAGTGCCCTTGAGTCCTAGAAGCATCCGATCATTGAACTCCGATGGGTCATAGAGACCATCCTCGTCACAGATGAGGGTATCACTCAGGGCACAGATCTCTAAGAGTCGGTGCCAATCGGCATTATTGCGGGCCAAGCGAGAGCACTCCAACCCCAGAACGATCCCTGCACGACCCATTGACACGTCGGCGACCAGGCGTTGGAAACCCTCGCGGTCAGCTGCCGAGGCACCGGAGTGACCCTGGTCAACATCGACCACTATCACCTGGTCGTGCCTCCACCCCAATGCGAGTGCTCGTTTGGCAAGGTCATATTGACGAATGCCTGACTCTGTGTTGTTGAGGACCTGGTGAAGGGTGGACTGGCGTATATAGAGATAGGCCCCACGCCGAAGATGCGATTCGCGTACTTTGGTGATTGCCTCGGTGCTCATTGGTGCTCACCCAACGACGGCGAGGACCATCTGCGCAAGCACACCCACCAACTCTGTGCTCGTCGTGTGGCTTGTACCAGGTGGCTTGGCTGATGGGCTATGGATAGATGGGATACTCCGAGATGTCCGTAACCATAGCGCCATTCCTCGACTGAGCAATACCCCCAAACCAAGTGGGCAACTGGTGGACTCACCATCGAGTGCATGGCCACGAAGCGCCTCATAGCACTCGAGATCTTCGTCATAAACACCCCCCTCATCGAGGCTCTCCACTTTTGGGCTGGCGCAAACGCGCCAGTGCTCGTTCTATCGACCGAGGGTGGACTCGGATTCCAAAGTTCTCTTCAATGGAGGAAACAAGGTTAAGGGCCCGAAGATCTGGGTTCTCCTCTAAGAGCTGTTGTACAAAGGACACCACCTCGACCGACATCTTGTGAGCCCTGCGTGGTCCTGGACGAACCGGCATCAGACCAGCTAAGCCGTGACGGTCAAGTGCGAGAGCGGCCTGATAGAAGGATGGACGAGAAAAGCCATACTCTGTCACAGCGTGGCTGACGCTATCACCGTCGATGCGTACTTTGCGCACCATCTCGTACTTGACCTGCATGAGATCTCTGGGGTCTAAGAACTCAGAGGTCGCAAAGGCCGGATCGTGCACCGCCTCGTGATTGAGATTGAAGCAACGCTCCGCCTTTAACGCCTCCACCTTCGCATCCTGTCTTGGGTCTGTCATTGGTTTCCTTTCTTCCACTGGCTCGTAAGCACTGTAAGGCCACTTATGCCATACCGAGAACGATCTGTCAAGCCTACCATCTACTGAGCTGCAGGTGACCTCAGTATACTCTGCCAGTAGATCTCCCCATGGCATAATTGGCCTTACATAAACGGCAAAGTTACCCTTACACATGCTTCCCTCGTATCCCTTCCATGATCTCAAGTAGGTCGAGGAGGTCTTGCACTCGGAAGGCACTGCGTCCGGCCGATCTCGCCACGAATACATCTGGTTCCCCAAAGTCAGTCCATGACGTGGGCAACGACTGCATCGAGCCATCATGGCCAAAGAAGAACACTCGGTCCTGGCTCCAGGCATTTGCATGCCGAACGAAGACGAACTCATGGGTGAACCATGGGTGAAACGGATGCGTCACACGCACAGTTTCATGCTCAGACGTGCTAACGGGTGCAGTTGACTGCGATCTCCAACTCCATGGCGGAATCATTGTGGGCATCATTAAAGAAAGAGCTCGTCTACCGAACCGACTTTAACACACGAGAGGAGGCACGAACCGCAATCTTTGACTGGATCTGAGTGGTACAACCGGAAGCGTAGACATTCGAGCATCGACTATTTATCGCCGACTTGCGTTCGAACAAGCCGCTACGCTACAAGCTGCATAGGTAAGCGGGGTTCAGTGTCCCATTTGGTGAGCAATTCCAGGACGAGATGAAACAGGGCTTCGCGGTGCCACCAGCTGGATTGTTCACAGCTGTCGATTGGGGTGAGATTGAACTCAGACCACCAGACATTACCTTTACCCGAGAGCTGACCCTCGAGGTAGGTGGACGTAGGGTAGAGCTTCGTCATTTGGGTTACCCGGCTCATACGCTAGGCGACTGTGTCGTCTATTTTCCAGATGATCGTCTCCTATTCGCCGGTGACCTCGCCTTTGAGGGTGGGACTCCATTTGCGCTCATGGGCTCGGTACAAGGTTGGCTCGATTGTCTTCGCGAGTTACGTTTGTTTGATGTCGAGATGGTAGTGCCAGGGCATGGTGAGATTTGTGCGATGGGAGTGTTCGACGATGTGGAACGGTACCTGCGTTTTGTTCTTGACCTGGCCGAGCGAGCCATCGATGCGGCGGTCACGCCACTCGAGGCTGCCTATGATGCCGATTTGGGCGAGTTTGCCGAGTGGCATAATCAAGAGCGTATCGTAGGAAACTTGCACAGAGCGATGGCCGAGCTATCAG
This sequence comes from Ferrimicrobium sp., assembly GCA_027365375.1. Lineage (GTDB taxonomy): Bacteria > Actinomycetota > Acidimicrobiia > Acidimicrobiales > Acidimicrobiaceae > Ferrimicrobium. The sequence continues at coordinate 4,201 of DAHXNM010000006.1, forward strand.
GAACCGAGCCAGGTGGCTCTGTGGATGTAGCGACGGCATTTGCGGACATGGTGGCCTATAACGGTGGCCCTCTCGCCTGTTTTGCTTAGCGGTCTATTCCTCGAGTCAAGCTCTTCTGAATCGTGCCGATGATCGTTATATGGGAAGAGGTTTTGCTGGCCTGAGACGTTCGACTGCGATTGGGAGGGAGGTTCTCGATCGCCTTGATGCGCTCGTGGTGCTGACAACTCCGGATTCCGAGGCGCGTATCACTTATGTTAGCCCGCAAGCCGAACGACAACTCAAGCTCGGTTCTGCTGGCGGTAACGCGACACTCGTGCAGCTCTTTGATGACTCTGACCGTATTCGTCGGCAACTACAGCGGTTACTTGCAGGAAAGGTAAAGGATCACGTCGAGCTCGATTATCAAGCTGGTGAACGGCAGTTCGTTGCAAAAATTCTCCTCGTCAAGGATACAGAGAGCCAGTCGGAGGATTGTTTTGTCGTACAGTGGCGCGAGGTCTCGCTACGAGCTCGCGATGACCAACAGCGGCGAGAGTCCGATTTGCACCGATCTTCGGTCGTTACCGAGGCCGTAAGCCAGATCGCAGCTGCAGTGGAGGAGCTCTCCGTAACCGCCGGCGAAGTTGCGGCTAACACGCGAGTGGTCAAGGAGGCGGCGGAGTCAGTAAATGGCAAGGCTGCCGAGAGCCGTGACGTCTTCTTTGCCGCTAAAGGAGCTATAGACGAGATCTCAAGACGCATGACAGAGACCTCGGCAACACTAGCGCGTCTCTCCGAGAAGACCAAGTTGATTGATGCTATGGTGTCCACGATTCAAGGGATAGCTGATCAGACAAATCTTCTTGCACTTAATGCTGCTATTGAGGCGGCGCGAGCAGGAGCGGCGGGTAGGGGATTCGGGGTGGTCGCGGATGAAGTGCGTCAACTAGCAAGTCGGGCACGAGGTGCGGCATCCGAGATTGCGGGTCGTATTGCTGAAGTTCGAAATGGCACGATCGAGGTGAGTGAGGGATTCGAGGAGAGCTTTCAAGAGGCGCTACGTGGCACCACGAATGCGGAAGCTGCTGCGATAGCACTCGAAGACATATTGACCGCCAATCGCCAGGTGCGAGAGATGCTGCTTCGCATAACTAGTGCTACCGAACAACAAGAAGAGGCGACTATGGAGATCTCGAATCGACTGTCTGGGATTCTTGTAGCCACTGAAGGCACCGCTGACGATTCGAGAAGACGATTCGGGGTGCGCGAGGAGTCGTGACATTTGGACGCCCCGGATCTCAGAACAGAGACCGTGAGTGATTCCGAAAGACGTGACTCCGTAGCCCCATGTTCTCGTTAGAATGGGCGCACGGGCTGTGGCGCAGCTTGGTTAGCGCGCTTGACTGGGGGTCAAGAGGTCGGGAGTTCAAATCTCCCCAGCCCGACCATATAAGTGCAGGTCAGGGGCTATAAAAGGCCTTCTAGGCGGAAATGATCTTTGATGCGTGTCACTTGTAAAGTCACTTGACAGCATCTATGGATCTGGCCTGACTTACAAATCACCGAGAAACTCGCCCATCTTGTCCGTGGCCTCGCGCAGTCGCTCTCCGCTGAGATGTCCGTACACGTCTTTGGTCACCCTGATTGACGCATGTCCAATAATCTCGCTCACCTCTTCGAGACGGACACCCTGAGCCAGCATGAGTGATGCCGCAGAGTGTCGCAGTTCGTGCATGTGCCAGTCGCCCAGCCCGGCCTTGAGTGCTAGACGTTTGAACGCTTTACTCGTCCCGTCGGGATCGAGCCAGTGACCCCAAGGAGTGGCAAACATCGCTGTCGGCTCCTTCCATTGAACCCCGAGGCTCTCTAGATGTTCTTTCTCCGCAACCTGTTCATCTCTATGCCTGTCGAGAGCGGTGCACACGAAGGAAGGTACAGGGATTACTCGTCGAGAGCTGTCGGTCTTAAGTGATCCTAGGACCACTTTGGAACCCTCCTTCTTCCTAGCCTTTGTCACGCTGAGGGTTCTGGCTCTCTCGTCGTAGTCCTCCCATTCGAGACCTAGCGCCTCTCCTCGCCGCAACCCGGTTCCAAGCGTGAGAATCCACAGCGCCCTCAGTCTGTCATCCTCGCAGGCCGCTAGCAATGCTTTGGCTTGGTCTGGACTGAGTGATCGTCCTTTGGCTTGCGATTGTTTGATGGATGCCGAGTACCTTGCCGGGTTCGAGGTGAGTAGCTTCCACCTAACCGCCTGATCGAGGCTCATGCTCAGAACCGTCCGGAGTAATTTGACGTAGCGGGGGGATATCTCTTTGAGCTTAGAGCGCAGGAACAGGTCGATAGCCTCGGGTTGTATTTCCTCGAGCTCAACCGATCCGAGACCGACCTTGATATGGCGGACGGCGTATTCGTACCCCGCAAGCGTCCCTGGCTGTATCTCACTAGCTTTGTGAGCAAGCCATCGGTCGAGTAAATCACTCAAGGACCTTGACTCTACTTTCGGGATATCAACTGCATCACGAAGAGCCTTGAACTCGGTCAGTGCTTTCTGTGCCTCTCGGAACTTGTCACAGATCCGCGTTTTGTTCACTTGTTGTCCGTTACTATCCGTCCAGCGCAAGTAAGCCCGATAACGCCCATCTGGACGGGTGGTAATGGTTCCGTCGCCTCGCGAACGGTTGCGGCGATACGAACTACTAGTGGTCACGACTTAGATAATAACAGACACTGGGGCGCCAAAATCGCGACGAGCAAACAACCCGTACCCCCGACTCCATCACGATGGCGCGTGGGGTGAGAAGCCCTGGACTCGTCCATAGGGTGGAGTGAACCTCCCCGCCCTTACGGACGGGGATTGCGCTCCCCGTTTGTTCAATACTGTCTCGCCAAATAGCTAGCTGTCGAACAGCGAACCTGCGTATCTGTCGTTCTGCGTGATACCCGATCGATTCACTTTTGAGGTACTCGCCTCCGGTGCAGTTCCTGCATCAGGGATCTCGCGCTGAGCTCGCGGTGCGATCCGCGCACCCTGTGGTGTGCCACTTGATCGCATCAAGCGCAGATGCTCAGTTACGTAGGGTAT
>DAHXNM010000025.1 GCA_027365375.1 Ferrimicrobium sp.
GAGCTTAAAGTACTGGCGCGCAAGCTTCCAGGCAGACTCTACCGCCTCTGAACCACCGGTGGTAAAGAAGACTCGGTTTATATCGCCAGGTGCAATAGCCGCCAACCTATCAGCTAACTCGACTGCAGGTTGATGAGCGTAGCTCCACAATGGGAAATAGGCGAGCTCACTGGCCTGCTTTGCCGCCGCCTCTGCAAGCTCAGTACGCCCGTGACCAACCTGGACTACAAAAAGTCCGGCCAAGCCATCGAGATAGCGCTTGCCTCGGCTGTCATAGACATAAGGACCTTGACCTCGAACCATCACCGGTACTTCGTGATCAGCGTACGACGACATACGAGTGAAATGCATCCACAAATGTCTGCGTGCTGAATCTGAAAGTTCCTCTGTATTCATTCCCTCTTGTCTCCTTTTCCGGGCACGTCTCGTGCCACATCTTCCGGGCACGTCTCGTGCCACATCTTCCGGGCTTGCTTGTGAGTCAGAGGCAACTGACCGCTTGGCATCCCACGATATCAGAACACCACAAAGCGATCAACCTCCAAAGACCGTCTCCTATCTAGCTAACGAGTCCCCCAGCTATAGGTCTGCTTCTCAAGCCTGAGGTATACATTGACTTCAGCCGACACGACACCTTCTAATATTCGAATGCGATCACTGATCAACTCCAAGAGGTGCTCGTCATCCTCGCAAACAACCTCAAGGAGCAAATCGTATCTGCCAGCAGTAATGACTACATAGTCAACCTCTGGCAACCTCGCACACTGTTGGGCAACAGAGGATAGATTTCCAGTCACCCTGAGCCCAACCATCGCTTGGCGCATAAAACCCACTCGAGTCGGATCTGTCACGGCCACAATCTGCATAACGCCGTTGTCTATCAATCGTTGCACTCGCTGGCGGACCGCAGCTTCTGATAGCCCCACCACCTTGGCAAGTGCGGCGTAGGATGCACGACCATCCTCCTGCAGCAGTTCGATCAATCGCTTCGAAGTTGCATCAAGACTCAAGGGGGGCATGGCGGGAGAGCTTTGATACCGGTTCGATGGCAGTCCTTGACCTCTGATCAATGGAAAGTTCCGCTCAGCCTTCGCGGCATCCTCACGATTAGCCAAAGCTAGACCCCCTCTCATCTCCTTCAACGCTGCGACGCTAGCGACTCGTTAGCGCCAATCCCATCCATCCGATCACCGCATGCCCTGGTTCTAACGCAGATACAACGATGCAATCCGTGTTCATCAACACAAGCCCGATTTGAAGCCGGTGCATACGACTATTCTTAACCCTATTTTGGCTCTGGTCAACCGAATACGCAATAATTCTAGCAAAATTCTACGATTTCCTTCGTAGTACCCTCCAGTTCAGCCTAGATGGTGTAGGGTAGGGATCGGGCTAGTCTCGCAACCCTGTGGTTGCTGAGGCAGGCGGTAACGGATTGAGTGACCGTCTGAAAGTCACTAGACATAAGCTAGCCGCTACACAACGGCCAGACCAGAAGGAGGATAGTCTATGAGCGAACAGTTTCAGAACTACATAGGGGGCGAATTCGTCGATGCGCGGTCGGACGAGACGATGAAAATCGTCAATCCGTCGACCGGGGAGGTCTATGCGACCGCGCCTGCTTCGAGAGAGGCAGACATCGATCTCGCTTTCAAGAGCGCAGCCAAAGCATTTGAAAGTTGGAGGAACACGACTCCTTCAGAACGAAGTCTTATGCTATTCCGGCTTGCAGATGCCATCGAAAAGCACGCAGATGAGCTCGTAGAGGCGGAGACCACCAATACCGGCAAGCCTGTCGCACTCACTCTGAGCGAAGAGATCCCACCTATGGCAGATCAAATCCGATTCTTTGCCGCTGCGGCTCGCACTCTCGAAGGCAAGAGTGCCGGCGAGTATATGGCCGATCACACATCGTATATACGACGGGAACCGATCGGCGTCTGTGCCGCCGTGACGCCATGGAACTACCCAATGATGATGGCTATCTGGAAGATAGGTCCAGCGCTCGCCGCTGGGAACACGCTAGTGCTAAAACCATCAGACACGACTCCGGCGAGTTCGACGGTTCTTGCGCGTCTCATTGGTGAGATCTTTCCGACTGGCGTATTCAATGTGGTCCTTGGCGATCGAGACACGGGACGACTTCTAGTAAGCCACAAAACACCTCAACTCGTCGCGATCACTGGATCGCTCCGCGCTGGCCGAGAAGTAGCTACAGCTGCTGCTGCCGATGTCAAGCGAGTTCATCTCGAACTTGGTGGCAACGCACCGGTGATCGTCTTCGACGATGCCAACATCGCGCGAGCAGCAGAGGGAATCGCCGGAGCTGGATACTTCAACGCGGGCCAAGATTGCACGGCGGCAGCCCGAGTGCTGGTTCAGCGAGGAGCCCACGATGCATTCGTGGAGGCACTTTCTAGAGTCGCCGGCGAGACCAAAGTCGGAGCACCAAGCGAAGACGACGCCTACTTCGGTCCACTCAACAATGTCAATCAGTACGACCGAATTCTCGGTCTGGTTGGCCGCCTCCCTGATCATGCAAAGATCACTACAGGCGGCGCCAACCTGGATCGTAATGGATATTTCTTCCCTGCTACCGTTGTTGACAATCTAAAGCAACAGGATGAGATCATCCAAAACGAGATCTTTGGACCGATTATCACCGTGCAAACCTTCGACACCGAGGAGGAGGCGATTCGGCTCGCCAACGATGTTGAATATGGTTTAGCCTCAAGCATCTGGACCCGTGATCATGGAACCGCCATGAGAGTCTCTCGTAGCCTTGACTTCGGTGCGGTCTGGATCAACACACACATACCGATCATTGGAGAGATGCCACATGGCGGCTTTAAGCACTCCGGCTATGGCAAAGACCTGTCTATGTATGGTTTCGAAGACTACACTCGCATTAAGCATGTGATGAGTTACATTGGCGAAGACTGAGGGTTAACGCGAGCTCAGGTTCCGCTTATCAGAGGCGGAGCTTAAGAGTGACATCCTCCCCGACCTTACGGGCGGGGCTTCCCAAGCTGCTTACGCAGCTTTAGGAGTGGTGGTGCGCTTCACGGGGTCGCTGTGTTGTGTCTTGTTAGACACAATGTGCGATGTACCTCCACGCTCTGTGACCGCAAGCCCTGCGGCAATGATATTTTTGGC
>DAHXNM010000026.1 GCA_027365375.1 Ferrimicrobium sp.
GCTCTTGGTTGATAATAAGATGGACCTCCTCCTCGCGAGCTCGTTCAGCATCATGCTGGCGCGCTTGCGCCTCGTCCCGCCAAAGGCGTCGAGCTGAGGCGACTCCGCCAAGGGCGAGGGCCGCGATAATCTCTGGCCACATAGTGAGGCCAGGGCCACCGATGAACCCAAATGGCCCCAGAGCGCCGTTGACGAACCAGAGCACGATGGTGCCGGTCAGCCCAATTAGAGCCGCCTTGCGCCAGCTATCCTCCTGAGCCATCCAGAAGCCTGCTACTAGGATTGGAACGAGTGTCGCCCCGTTCAACTGACCAAGAGCCGACCACGCGACCGCAGCAATGATGGTGAAGATAAACACCGCCACTGGGTGCTTGCGGACAAAGAGAAGGGCTGTCGCTGCTGCGAACGGAATCATAAACGCGATAAGCGGAGGCTGAGAGATGAGATGGAGTCCTGCGTAATGGTTCTGAGGATGCGCCTCGACCCAGGCGCCGACAACTGCAAGGATTGCGACGATCCCGGTACCAACTGGAACCGACCAGAGTCGCGACTGCCGGAGTTTCAACAAAATATTCATTAAGCAACCAGCCTAGGGCGCCAACTCAGGCAGCTCATACTCCTGAAGATGCTCCCTTGTCTACCCCGAGAGGAGTAGCAGGGAACACCAGACGGAGGTCGAAGGATCACTCCCTGTGGGTCATGACCGATGAGATCTATTGCCAATAGGTTACTCAGCAGCAATGCAGTGGGCATGGCATAAACCCGAAGGAGGGGAAGTCAATGACGATAGTGGCGAATCACGAGCAGGTAAGCAGTCCCGTAAAGATGAGGATCTTTGCCGTTCATAATGCGGTTGTAGCCGCAGTTATCACGTGGGTTGTAGAGGTTCACGTACTCGGGATCCATCTTGGAATCCGGTTTGGCACTGGAGCCGCAACCACTTTGGGTCTTGCCCAAATCATCGGCGTGAGCCTAGTAGTTTCCCTTCTTGGGTGGGCACTGCTCTCCTTCGCAGAACGAAGGCTATCTCGTGCAACGATCCTCTGGACGGTGACCGCCGTCGGAGTGGTGGTGGTGTCACTAGCCCTCCCGCTGGCGGCTACAACCTCCACCGCTGCAATGATTGGCCTCATAATCATGCACATCCTGGTCGGAGCTGGATTCATACCATTTATGTACCGTTCGAGTCTATCGAGGTCAGTGCACACAGTCTAAGTACAGAGCAGTCTCGACGCAATACGGTCGGCGGACAGCGGCGGCGTCGATGCGATAGAAACGCAAGGTCCTTCGCATGCTGGATGTTCAGGCTATCTCTTGGTCTGCCATCACCCATCGTTCGGAGGACCTTACCTATTTTGCCGAGGTGGCATACTCCCCGCCCTTACGGACGGGGCTTCCCAAGCTGCATACGCAGCTTTAGGCGTGGTGCTGTGCTTCAATCGGTCGCTGTGCTGTGGAACCAAGTCGTTGCAAAGTCTCCATGTCACCTTGTTCGCATCTATCCGACATCACTCTTATGGATTGCAAAAGGCACACTGCATCGGATCCGCCAGCGAGGTGATCGGCGTCCGCACCCGCTCTCCACATCGGGAACACCCCTCGACAACCGCTCGATCTAGGCTGGTCTCGGCACCACAGGCTTGGCAAGGCAATCCAGGTTCATGCTCCAGCAGGCCAAAACCCGGACACGAACAGCTTGGACAGCGGCGCGCTAATCGTTGTGCGAGCCGAACTGCGGCCTCACGAATCACCGTTCTTCGTGTCGGGCATAGATGGGCACGCTGATCGGTCTCGATCACTACCTCTCCATCGGTGGAGATCCCGGATATCCTCGCGAGAGCATCATTCAACTGCTCGAGGGTAACGATACCCTTTACGAGCTCGCCTAGATCTCCATCGCCTCGTCTCACAATTAGGCCTTGGGCCGGGAAATCTATATGTCGCAAGAATCTTCCCAGATCATCGCCAACTCGAGATCGAATCGAGGCCACAACCGTCTCGAAGCTCATCGCCTCCTCTACAACCACCAGCCCTAACTCGACATCGACGAATCCGACGAGCTCATGATCGTAGGTCAACACAGGCAGATCTGGGTAAGGTCCGAGCGTCCCCTCCGATGCAACGCCCCGCGAGAATCCAGCAGCGACGAGACCGGCACGAGCCTTGGCAAGCACAGTCTCTCTGGCAGACCCCTGCCGAGGAACCTCGCCTGTGAAGGTGCCAAAGCGGTCAGTATCGAGCGCAACGACATGGGTGACTAGACCAACACCCAAGAGGGGAGGAGCGATCTCTCGCTCTTTGCCGTGTCGAGTCGCAAGCGCCACCGGTGCGCCATTCCAGGGGGTGATGGGAGCTTCCATTACCGGCTAGCTACCATCTTCTCGTAGATCCAAAAACTCATCGGAAGCTCACACTATCCATGCTGCTCACAAAAACGCGCCATCAATCCCGGAGCTGGCGACTATTGACCGATCTTGCTCTCGCTTCCCTGTAGCTTGTGTACAACAATCTCCACACCACTGGTCATGACCGAGTTAAACCGACGCCAGCGGCGCCGTGCCCATCGTAGAGGGTCGTGAGAACGGGTCAAGACGCGTTCGATAGGCGCCTGAAAGATATGATGCAGAGCAATAGCGACGACCAACGCAATGCCAAGGTAGCCAGCAAAGACGAGAACTCCCTCAAGGCCACCGCTATTGTTGAAGACTCCAAACGGCTGCGCCAACAAAAACAATGGCTTATGGACTAAGTAGAGCTCAAAAGAGATCACACCAAGGTAGGTAAGTTTGCGACTTGTCAGTATCGATTCTTGGTGGCGAAGATCCTTGCAAACGGCAGAAACCAGCAAGGCGACGAAGGCGGGCAGCGCCACCAGAAGCACCAACGGTCGCGGCAGTCCATGGCTGTGATAGAGCGAGTAGAACGCACCCACCGCTACCAGCGCTCCTAGCCACACAAGTGCAGCAACGAAGAAAAGCGTGGGTTTAGGGAGTCGCAAACCGCCAGCAACTGCTCTAGCCATCAACATGCCGAGCAGAAAGAATCCAAACTGGTAGGGGGGAAATACGAAGAACAACCAATAGCGGACCGGCTCAGCTACGCCAGCTAAGTTCGCGATGAGTGGGGCCATAATAAGGAGTGCCAAGGTAGTAGCCACCAGCGTCCAAAATCCAATGGCACGCAGTCGTTTTACTCCTGCTAACACAAAGGGGAAGACGAGGTAGAAGAAGATCTCACACGACAGTGACCAACTCACTCCATTGCCACCAAAGTAGACGCGTTGACTTGGCCACCACGCTTGTAGGAGGGTGAGTTCTAGCACCTTGCCCCTGACCCCAGGGATACGTTCATACTGAGGAAGCGCCAGGTAGGCAAACACCATCAACGCAAGCGTGATTGGGTAAAGCTTTGCAGCTCTGCGCCACCAAAAACCGCGCACCTGTGGGCGCCGATTCGCCCACGCCCAGGTCAAGACGAAGCCAGAGAGGAGAAAGAAGAACTCGACTCCGCCATAGCCATAAACCTCAGCCTTGCGTAGCACGCGAACGCTGGTGAAGAAGTAGCCAACATGGCAAAGCACGACACCAACTGCAGCGAATAATCTCAGTGAATTCAGTCTAGGCAGCCGTTGTGGGCGCTGTGGCTGGGCAGACTTGGTGGGCTGAGACCCCTGGGTGGGCACCATCGCAGTTGTCATGACCTACCCGAATCTACCGACCCAACCTCATTCGATTCGTAATCGTTTCTGAGAACCTTAGTAAAATCAAACTCGCTAGCAACCGCGGCTCTTGCTTTGCGCGAGCTCAGTCTGCAGCAGTCGTCCAACTCCTTCCACCGGGTTTGAGGTCCACGATCCTGGTCCTAAAATGCCTGTGGCTCTTTAGTAAGCCATCTTTCTTCTGGCAATCTATGGTTGAGCATCCTCTACCAGCTCATGTGATTGCAGAAGCGGAACTTTTAGAGACCACTCCTCTCCGTCCAAAGAGTGGCTAGCCAATGAGCTGCTATCCGAGCATCAAAACCCATAAGCTAAGTCGAGTCCGCAAGCACTCCGACCCACAACCTAGGGGCGGAAACCAGCTCGTATCAGCAGCTTCACACGCGTTGCTGGACTTACCACGGCTCGAGCGCTAAACACGTCATAATTAACCCGCTCAATCTCATCTAGTATCGCGGCATATATGCTACGAGCAGCTCGAATGCATCGAAGTGCCCTCCCCTGCAGATAGTCATCACCTTCGAATGAGTCTGAATACCAACCCCGAGTCCTCGTAATTTCGAAGGCTATCAACTCCCGAAACTCATCCGTAACTCTGTGAGAGCCAAAGGAGTCCCAAGCGCCAAAGCGCTCGATGTCCTCCTCAGGAATGTAGATGCGACCACGATTGAGATCCTCCCCAATATCGCGCAGAAAATTAGTCATCTGGAAGGCGTTGCCGAGCGCACGCGCTGGCGCACGCGCACCTGGATCATCAGCTCTAAGAATTGGGAGCATCATCTCGCCGATCACAGCGGCGGAACCGTCCATGTAGGCGAGCAGGTCCGCAAGACACGGGTAGCGACTGACGAGAAAATCCTGACGCATCGAGGCGAGAAAACGCTCAAAATACTCGATAGGCATCCCAAAATGATCGATAGTCGCAATCGTGGCCGCCAGAATGGGATCTTCAGAGCTACCTCGGCACACCTCTGCCAAAAAACGCTCCCGGAAGGCATCGACCTTCCGAAGCCGTAGCGCTGGATCATCATTCTCAACGTCGACGATATCGTCGACATAGCGACAGAAACCATAGAGCGCAAAAACGTAGGGACGCACGTCGCCCGAGAGCAGCAGTGACGCTAGGTAATAGGTTTTGCCATGACGTTGGTTTAGGGCTCGTGAAGGCGCTACCACCTCTTTAGAGAGTTTTTCTGTTGTCATCCGAGAAGGTCCTTGGTGAGTCCGGCCGACAACCTACCGGAGACCATCACGAGCGGAAGGCCAACACCTGGAGTCGTCCCAGACCCAGTACGAACCAAATTATGAATCTTTGGATCTGCCATACCTGGCCGAAAAGGACCGCTTTGAAAGAACGTATGCGCAATCGAGAATGGGGTGCCTGCGTCCATTCCCATTCGAGCCCAGTCACGTGGATCAAGATCATAACGAACGACAGTTTCGACATCGCTAGCGATCCCGAATCTCTCCAATCGCCGATCGAAGCGATTGACAAAGCCATCTGACAACCGTTCCCAATCGAACCTCCCATCCAGGCTCGGAGTTGGTTCAAGTGCATAGACGATATGCGAACCCTGAGGAGCTAGCTCAGGATCGGATCGCGTTGGCACGCTGATCAGAGTCGAGGGATCGCTCATTATGCGGCCGTGGCCAACAAGGTCATCAAACGCCTCCGACCACTCGGAGCCAAAGAAGATATTGTGATGACCAAGGGTATCCGGCAGCTCTCCTTGAATCCCACGAAGTGAAAGAAAACACGATGGAGACATCTGCCAACGGAGCCCACCCGGGCGTCGAAATGGTCTGCCGAGCATCCGTGAAAGTTGCCCAAGGTCAGTAGAGGTAATGACGGCATCACACGCCAACGACCCTCCGTTGGTGATGACTTCAGTGATTTTTCGCTCGTGTAACACGAACGCCTCCACCTCATGTCCGTAGCGAAAATCGACTCCAAGGTCAAGAGCCAACCGCTCGAGCGCATCGGCTGCAGCTCGCATGCCTCCAACCGGCTGAACCACGCCTAACACGACATCCATATAGCTGATGATCGCAAAAATCGCTAAAGCCTTGAGTGGTGAAAGTCCAGCGTACAACGCCTGAAAACTAAATAGATGCTGTAGCCGTTCATCGCTAAAGTAGTGGTCGACGACACTCGGAAGGCGTTGGAAACCACGTAGACGCGCCAATCGTAGTAAAGAACCTGGGTCGCGCAAGAGTGCGCCCACGCTATTTAGCTGTGCATCGATAAACGATGGAAATTCGACAGCAAACAGCTCTTCTAGGTAACGGCGGAACCGTAGGTACCCCTCGGCTTCGCTCCGCGAGACATGGGTCTCGATCTCAGCATACATCTGGTCGGGATTAGAGAAGGTGGACAGCCGACCACGACCGTCAATCGCGTGAGCATCGGCAAACACGGCTCTATAGCCCGGTTCAAGCCGTCTAAAGGCGACGTAATCATCTGGGTCGGCCCCCGCCCGACGAAAGATGTCACGAAACAGCTCCGGCATCGTAAACACGGTTGGCCCTGTATCTATCATGAAACCATCTCGGTCATAACGACCGGAACGCCCTCCTGGGTAGGAGAGCCTATCGACCACCGTCACACGAATACCCTGGCGAGCAAGCTCAACGGCTGACGTCAGCCCAGCAAAGCCAGCACCTACTACCACGACCGAAGGCGGCATCAATTCAGCCTATCGACCACAAACCCTGCCATCTCACCTAAGGCAACTCGCGCCTCCTGGGTGAAAGAAAGTTCGTCGAGCGCCTGCATCGACCGCAAGAACAGCTGATCGATTCTGTCCTCCATCGCCTTCAGGGCGCCGGTACTCGCTATCATCTCCTGCAAGGCTGCCACCTCGCTGGTCGACAGATCATCGCGGCCGAACAAGCCTTCAAAGAGCTCGAGCTCGGTGGCTGAGCACATCTGACAGGCCAACCCGATCAGCAGCGTCTGCTTCCCTTCCCTAAGGTCGTCGCCAACTGGCTTCTTGGTGCGTTCAGTCTGGCCAAATACTCCCAGAACATCATCCCTGAGCTGGAAGGCCATACCGAGCGGGACGGCGAAATCGGTAATAGCCTCAGATACGGCAAAATACTGGCCCGCGAGCGCTGCGCCGATATGCATCGGTCGCTCTACCGTGTACTTGCCAGACTTGTAAAGGGCGATGCGTTCAGCCTTGGCCAACGTCGTACTCGAGGCAAAGCTACCAGATACATCGAGTGACTGACCGAGATTTACCTCTAATTTCAACTCCGCATACAGCTGTCTCGCCCGTCGATTGGCATCTATCAGCATCTGATCTGCATATGCAAAAGCAAGGTCCCCAACAAGTATCGCCATCGAGTCCCCGTACTGGATCGACGAGCCTCTTAACGCCTCTTGACGATGTTGGGAGGCAAAAGCGGTATGCACAGACGGCTCCCCGCGACGCATGTCAGATCGGTCCATCAAGTCATCATGAATCAACGCGAACGTATGAAGCAACTCGAGCCCCATCAGCGTCTTCATCAGTCCCGGGTCATCAGCCTCAGCTCCCATGCCAACGGCTGTCCAGTAACAGAAGGCCGGTCTCAAGCGCTTCCCGCCGGAGATCACAAACCGCCGCAATGCCTCAAGTGGGACTGCAAAGTCAGAATCAACAAGGCTCCAACGAGTGTGTTCGGTCGTGAGGAAATGTAGAAGCTCGAACTCAACTCTTTTTGAGATCTCGACAATCGAACGTGGAGCAGCCACCTCAATCATCATGCGAGCCAACGAATCGTCCTCCTCCAGCACACCAACTCCCTTTCATAGGATCACTGACCGTTACAACCACTGAGAGGCTGCATCCTCTTCCCGTTTTCAGGTAGATTACCGGCAAGCTGCACGAACGTTGCCCGGGACAAGGTCGATATAGGAACGCCTACACTCTCAAGCTTACCTAGCCACGACCAACAAGCACCGAGTTGTCGTCACTCGAGATTCGCTGACGGCCCCGCAAAGGCTAGACTTTCGAAGATCTTATGCACGATCGAATATGGGACCGCCGAGCTCGCACCCGACGGGCACGGTGACTATAATCAGGATCGATCTTCATACGCACACCTATCGGTCCGGAGATGCAAAGACTCCCCTGCAGGAGTTCGCCAAGGTCGCAGCCGGACTTGACCTCATCGCCATCACCGATCACCATGACCTCTATGCGGCAAGCCTACTAAAAGAGCAGTTCTCGCTCCCGGTCATCCAGGGTGAAGAGATAAATACCGGTCAGGGTGAGGTAATTGGCCTGTACCTAACTGAGCCCATCCCCCGCCTCCTCGGTCTAACGGAGACGTGCAGACGTATCCGCAACCAACTCGGCCTGGTCTATGTTCCTCATCCAACCGATACCGCGCGCCATGCCATCGGGACCGAAAGATTGGCTAGCCTGTGTCAACGTAATCTCGTCGATATCGTCGAGGTAGGAAACTCCAAGTCTGCACAGATTGACCGACAAGCAGAGGTCCTCGCTCGCTCTTTCGCACTTCCGGTTGTTGCCGCATCTGACGCCCACGTCGCCGAGGCAATCGGCTCTAGCTTTACAACAATCTCACGACTACCCAAAGATGCGAGTGAACTCGTCGCTCTCCTCATGACAAGCAGCTACCATCACCAAGCCTTCGATCCAGTACGTGACACCAGAAAAACCATCATCCTGCCGAGCAAGCACGGACAGCCTTAGTCATCTAGATCCTGCACAACGCTCTCCATGGTGCTACGGCAGCTAGCCAAGCCAGCGGACCATACCAGGGCGCCAACCGTCTTTAAGCGGCCGAGTCAGAGCCTTTGCTAGCGTTAGATGACGATTTGGAGGTGGAAGCCTCTGAGGCAGATGAGGCGGTGTCGCTCTTGGTGTCGCTTGTCTCCGGCTTAGCGGTCGAAGCTTCAGTAGCCGTCGATCCACCACTCGATGGCGGAGTAGCGGCAGCGGAACTCCCCCGCGAATCCGTTTTGTAAAATCCAGATCCTTTGAAAACTATCCCGATATTGCCGAAGACCTTACGAAGCTCTCCCCCACACCTCTCGCAAACGGTCAACGGATCATCGTAAAATGACTGCACAGCTTCAAGGTGCTGCTCGCACTGTTTGCAGACATACTCATACGTCGGCATCGTTCCTCCACATAGGACTCGAATTGCTAGCACTCAAATTGCTAGACTGCTAACTGCATTGTAACCGCCACATTGCCCCAGCCATTCCACACGATAGAATGAGTACACCTACCAAGGAGTGATGCATGTCGAAAGTGACGAAGGTGGTAATCCCAGCTGCGGGCCTTGGGACGCGTTTCCTACCGGCCACCAAAGCCCAGCCCAAGGAGATGCTACCAGTAGTCGACAAACCAGCGATCCAGTACGTGATTGAAGAGGCTATTCGCAACAATCTCACCAATATTCTTGTCGTAACTGGTCGAGGCAAGCGATCGATCGAGGATCATTTCGACCAATCCTTTGAACTTGAGCAACTCTTAGTAGAGTCAGGTCGCCAAAACGAACTCGAACTCGTTCGCGCTATCTCAACACTCGGCAACATCCATTACATTCGGCAAGGACGCCCACTAGGACTCGGTCACGCTGTTTTGGCTGCCAAGGCTCACGTGGGAGCGGAGCCATTTGTGACCATGCTGGCGGATGACATCATGACAGAGGACTCTGACCTCCTCCAGGAGATGCTACAACTCCACCACAGGACAGGATTTAGCGTTCTTTCACTAATGGAGGTACCACGCGAGCAGATCCGACTATACGGATGTGCAGAGGTCGAGACCGCTGCAGACGGCACTTTACACGTGATGTCGGTGGTGGAAAAACCGGAACCAAGCGAAGCACCTTCCACTCTTGCTATTACCGGTCGTTACCTATTCACGCCGGAGATTTTCACTGCAATCGAGAACACACCCTCCGGAAAGAATGGTGAATTTCAACTGACCGACGCGATTGCAGAGCTCAGCCGCACACAACCAGTTTTGGGGGTCGTCTTTCAAAGAGGTCGTTACGACATCGGTGACAAACTTGAGTACCTGAGAGCCGTGGTAGAGATGGCCTTGATGCGCGAGGATATTGGACCCGCCTTTGCTGCGGAGCTAAGAGCCATCATGGCAAGAGAGTTCCAGGAATCATGAGACCACTGCAAGAGGTCATAGACCATACGTTGGCCAACATTCGACGACTACCCGAGGTGCAGACTCCATTGGCCGAGGCAACAGGACTCTACCTGGCCGGATCAACCGTCGTCCAAACTCCAGTTCCCCCATTCGACAATACCGCTGTTGATGGCTTCGCCGTCAACACGCGTGGGTGGCAATCAGATCCAACGCCATTGCTTCGAGTCACAGCCACTGTACCCGCAGGCGTCGACTCTTCCGGGCTCGGCATCGGCAGCGAAGAGGCGATTCGGATCATGACCGGGGCGCCTATACCTCCCAGTACCGACGCGGTGGTGATGGTCGAGGACACAGCCACAGAGGGTGACTACGTAAGGATTCTTAAACTTCCCCAGATCGGTGACAACATTCGACGACGTGGCAGCGACATGGAGGCGGGCCAACATGTCTTTGAGGCTGGAGTCCAAATCACACCGGCGGTGAGGGGTGTCCTTGCATCCCTTGGTGTGAGAGAGATCACCACCTTCCGAAGGCCGAAAATCGGGATTATCTCTACTGGAGATGAACTCTCGGATTCGGCGATTCTTGCGCCTGGCAAAATCCACGACTCCAATCGTCCAGCCCTACTCGACTCGGTTACCGCCCTTGGAGCGACCGCTGTCGACCTCGGCAATGTCGGCGACGATCCAGATGAGATTCGGAGAGCCTTCAAACATGCAGTCGCAACTTGTGATGCGCTCATCACTTCTGGTGGCGTGAGCGTCGGTGATTTTGACTACACCAAGGCGGTCCTCAATGAACTATCGGACAACCAAATCACCTGGTTCCAGGTAGCCATCAAGCCTGCGAAACCCTTCGCATTCGGCGCCATAAACAACATTCCAGTGTTCGGATTGCCCGGCAATCCAGTCTCAGCGCTAGTCAGTTTTGAGCTTTTCGTGCGGCCATCCATACTACGCATGCAAGGGGCAGGTCAGCTCTTTCGACCCATCCTTACCGCAGCATCGACGGCTGCGATCCACCATGAAGCTGACGGAAAGCTTCACCTTCTTAGAGCGACCATAGAAAGTGACAGCAACGGGGGACTTACTGCAACTCCTCAGAACCAGCAAGGTTCCCATATGCTTACAGGTTTAGCACGGGCTAACGGGCTCATCCTCTCCCCAGATGGGGCGCGTATTGGACCCGGCGAACGTGTTGATGTGTTGCTAATCGGCAACCTAGGATCCGATACGTTTTCGATGCCAGCTCCCGTCATCACTGGCAAATGAAAGCAGATCGTGGCTGAGTATCACATCTTGCCTGAGGATCGCGACCCACTCCAAAGAGTTAGACAAAAGCTGCATGCCGGCGGGATTGAAGAGACCATTCGACAGTTCGACCAGGGCACCCACACGGCTTCCGATGCAGCGAGTGCAGTCGGGTGTGAGGTTGCCCAGATCGCCAAAAGCATAGTTTTCGATACCAGCGCAGGACCACTAATCGTCGTAGCCTCGGGGGTGAACCGGGTCAATAAGCGTCTAGTTGGCGATACCATAGGGCTAAAGTTGCACTCGGTCGGGGCTGACTATCTGCGCGAGAGGCTCTCCCTGGAGCCAGGCGGAGTGTCTCCGTTGGCGGTTGCTACACAAGTTTGCACCGTCATTGACCACACTCTTCTTCGATTTGATCGCATCTGGCTAAGCGCTGGCACACCATCTCACGTGCTGAACATCGACGTAGTGGAACTCGGTGAACTATGCCACGCACAGATCATTGCAATCTGTGACGATCAATCCTGAGGGAAGAAGTAGAGCATCGTAGAGCTGGGTTAAGTCGAGGGCAGATCCTTATGAGCCGCGATCTTCCAGGTAAGGGCGGCAAAGCTTGTCGAGATCACACCGAGACCGATGTGAACAAGGCGAAAGCGTACCGAGTGGTCGCGATCTTTCATCATGTTCTTGATCAGCACGGACCATACGTAGATACTCCATGCTGCACTCGCTCGGAGGAGCCACCTATCTTTTGTTTGCATCTCCACCAGTCTACTCAGCTCCTGGGTTATCAGCCAGGTTCTCAAATTCAGCCGAGCTAAGGAATTTTTCCTTCTCACTGTAACGACTCTCGTCTTTCTCGCGCTTACATCCAAAGACAGTGCACGGAGGAACGCCAGATGCAGATCATCTCGCATGTTAGGAGGAGAGACCTATGTTGATAAATTTCATATCTGGCAAGAGCCTCATCATCGCCGCCGTCTTGGTCTCCGGCGGTCTCGGTACTGTCGCTACTGCCCCTACCCACGTGAAATCCAGTGCCGTAAAGCCCAAGACTGCGATGGCAAAGGTCGGGCTCACGACACATAGTAAGACAACAAGTGCAACCTCGACTGCACATGTCAAGTCAACATCTACCGCAACATCCACCTCCGGCCAGGTAAACACCGGTATCCCGGTGGGTGCTAACATCCACGGTCTATGCGTTGCCTATCGTGCCGATCTCATGATGGGTGGCGGAGTTACAGCTAACGTGCAGACTCATCTCGCAGACTCCACCGCTTTTCGTAGCCTCTCCAAATTGGCCACCTCAAAGGGAGAGACCATCGCCATTCTTTGTGCCACCCAAGGCGGCGTCTCAATGACTGCTCTACCTGCTGGGACAGCAAACGTGAAGGCGCAACAGAGCACCATCGCTTCGGGTGCATCTCAAAGTGAAGCACTCTCGCCGGCCATCGGCAACAGACCTTAACCCACCCATGCGGTCCAACGGGTAGACAGCTGGCCTGCAAGATCGTTAGATCTCAGCTCCAGTCTGTCTATCTGTTGGGCAAAGACATAGCAGAAATCGCCACTTCGGCAGGCAGCCATTGGACGGCATGGCTTGAGACTCTAAGCTTTGCGAATCCGACCTGGCTTGGGATTCTCGATACAGGAGTACATTCCGGCCCTACAGTCTCTGTTTTCATCGGGAAGTTTGGCAACGCTTGACCAATCTGGGACCAACATCAGGGACTGAATTGGTGACATCCTAAAAACCACGATTCATAGCCGCAAAGCATGCGAGCTGTTTAGAGGAGTCAGAACAGATGTGGAGGCTGGATCTCTGTCAACCTATCAGGGATTTCGCTAGTAAAGCGGATCGCTCGATTCGGCAGATGGCCACGGAGTTAAAGGATCGACGGCCAAGAACTCGGCGATCAGAACGCCTAATTACCTTGGTTTACCCGATAGGCTCTAGCTGATATCGGCCGGTGTGGCGCAGCTGGTAGCGCAGGCGATTTGTAATCGTCAGGTCGTCGGTTCGAGCCCGACCACCGGCTCCAAACTCAAAAATGGGTCGCCAGGCTATCGGGACTCGACTGAGCTGTAAACGGACTACCGAGTGATGGCGGCCTGGAGTGCATCGCCCTTTAGAACCAGGTTCACCCTCTTGACAGCCGGAGGACAGAGAGGACCGTGACCGCCAGCTAGCTTCATAGCACATAGCATCATCTCCAAGGAGGCAGCTATGACTCGATCCATCAACGAGCTCGCAGACGACTATCTAGCACAATTGGTAGAGCTTGACCCGATATTCGGTACCGAATTAGGTGCCGGGGATGACCCTGCAGGGCTCCCCGACTACTCAGCCGACGGAATCAGAGCAAGAGCAGATCTTGACCGAGCCACGTTAAAGGCTGCGGAGCCGATCGCACCTACCGCTGCAGAGGCGATCAGTAAAGAGCTGATGATAGAGCGGCTCCGCACCCGACTCGCTCTTCATGATGCCGGTGAGTGGATGGCCGACGTCAACGTGATCGCCTCTCCTCAGCACCAGATAAAACAGGCTATCGACCTGATGCCTCGGGCAACCAACGAGGATTGGGAGACGATTGCCGAACGCCTTCGAAGGGTGCCTCATGCCTTGCAAGGCTACCAACAGAGCCTACGCTTGGGCCTCGAGAATAGGCACGTAGCCTCCCAGCGCCAAGTACTCGAAGCCGCCCGACTGGCGAGAAAGACCGGCACACCAGGAGGTCCTTCCTACTTCGATGAGCTCATCGCTTCTCACAACCTCCGCCATCCACAGATGGGAGATTCTTTAGAGAGAGCCTGCCAAGAGGCAGCAGCTGCCTACTTAGATCTTGCTACCTTCTTTGAACAGGAGTATCTTCCAAAGACGTCGACCATCGACGGAGTGGGTCCCGATCGCTGGAGCCTCTATTGCCAACTCTTCAATGGGACAACCTTTGACCCACAGGAATCCTACGCCTGGGGCTTTGAGGAACTCGGTCGCATTCGTCACGAGATGGAACTCGAAGCAGAGAAGATCCTCCCTGGAGCAGGTATTGCCGCCGTCATCACTCATCTTGAGCAAGATCCTTCACTAGTAATCCAAGGAGCAGAGGCGTTCCGACTCTGGAATCAACAGGTGCTCGATGGCTCCATGGCCGTCTTAAATGGAGTACATTTCGATATACCGGTAACCATCCAGCGAGTTGAGGCGATGTTAGCACCTGCCGGCGGTGCTGCGGCCATGTACTATACCCCGCCCTCGATGGACCTATCACGACCAGGAAGGACCTGGTACCCGACCCAAGGAAAGACAGTGTTTCCGCTCTGGCATGAGCTCAGTACCGTATACCACGAAGGAGTCCCCGGCCACCACCTCCAGATCGGCTACGCGACCTGGCTTGGCAACCGCCTCAACGCCTTCCAGCGAACCCTTGGCGGGAACTCCGGACATATCGAAGGCTGGGCACTCTATGCCGAGCGACTGATGGACGAGCTTGGCTTCTTCGAGGAGGCCGCTTACCGCCTGGGCATGCTAGCATCGCAAGCCTTTCGAGCGGCCAGAGTAGTCATTGATATTGGCTTACATCACCACCTTGAGGTACCAAGTGGCGTTGTTGCCGAGGCACCCGACCACTGGACTCGCGAGACAGCGGTCGACTTCCTCCAGCGAGTAGCGGGTATCGATCTCATCTTTGCCACATCTGAGATCGACCGCTACCTTGGTTGGCCCGCCCAGGCCACCAGCTACAAGCTTGGTGAACGAGCTTGGCTCTCCATCCGCGAACAGGTGCGACGAAGAGAGGGTGCGGCGTTTGACCTTAAGCGCTTTCATCATCAGGCACTCGAATTGGGCTTTGTCGGTCTCGACCAACTCGCTAGCTCCTTCTCGGTGACGACAATCGACTAGCCAATCTCGACCACCAGACCCAACGGTTTATTTCGGTTAGCAGGCATACTCTCTGCAGACGACGAATATAGTCTGGCCAGGGTGACATCCTCCCCGACCTTACGGACGGGGCTTCCCAAGTTGCTTACGCAGCTTTAGGAGTGGTGGTGCGCTTCACGGGGTCGCTGTGTTGTGTCTTGTTAGACACAATGCGCGATGTACCTCCACGCTCTGTGACCGCAAGCCCTGCGGCAATGATGTTCTTGGCTGCATTTACGTCTGCGTTATCCGTATAGCCACACGATAGACAACTGAAGAGAGCTTGGTTCTTGCGATTCTTCTGTTCTGTGTGACCACACTTAGAACAACGTAGGCTCGTGTATGCGGGATTGATAGCGACTATTGTGACTGGCACCGTAGCGTTGATAGCTTTGTCGGTAAGCCGTCTGCGGAACATGCCCCAGCCCTGTTCGAGAACAGATCTGTTGAGTCCAGACT
>DAHXNM010000040.1 GCA_027365375.1 Ferrimicrobium sp.
ATATGGTACGTACCGAATCCCGGTTGATTCTGCTCCCTGAATACAACTTGTTCCCGAAGGCCCGATCAAGTGGAGTCGATACTGGCTCCCGTACCTTGCGAAGACCGCGCCAAAAGGGTCATCGTGGCCGATATCGGGTAGTCTTCACGTAATCCTTGCACATCGACCAGGAGCAAAGAGGGCGTCCACGCCGGTACCAGTGAGGCTTTGCGTTCTATGAATGCAACCATGCTGGGCGCTCGATACGAAATATAAAATTCCGATCATGTACACCGCCCTCAGGGTTATGGTGGGGGGCCAGGGTCAGTGCTGGTGAATTCGCAGCGAGCAAACGATGCCATGCAGCGAGTCCTTCGGCGCTCCGGTCGTCATAGCGTGGTGTAGCCACCCCTTCGAAATTCACCATGACACCCGTCACCCAGACGGCATTTTCGTCAACACTAATCTCGAGTGACCTTGCCTCACAAGGCCAATCCATCAAAGCAGAGGTGGTGACTTCAAGCAACTCACGGCCATGCCCACGATGGATCTGAACTCGATTTTCGTGGGTGTGTCCGTTCACGAACGCCACAACATTGGGAAATCTCAGCAGGGTTGCGAGCAACCAGTCGCCGAGGTAAAAATCAGGGCTCGCACCGGCACGCCCGTTAGTCAGGGTTGCGAGTGGATGGTGGGCAGCTACCACGATGAGCCGGTCGTCACCATCGCAACCCTCCAGCTCTCCATCATCGGAGGAGAAGCTCGTGGACGAATACCGTCGCAACTTGTCCACCAGCCAACGCGCCTGTACCGCATCGATAGCCCCTTCCGCTCCTCCCATGTTGAAGGCAGTATCGAGGCATAACAGCACTACCTCATCATTGAGCTCAGCAGCGTAATAGAGATATTCGTCATTCGCCAGTCCATGGCCGCTGGGTGTTCCAGCTGCGTTCCTGATGCTCGAGGCAAGGGTTCTGCGATCAACAAAGTGACGTGCTGGATCTGGAGCGACCTCACGCATCTTCCCACCTTGCAGGAGAGCCGCAGGTGCCTCAATCCCAACTCGGGATACATCATGGTCGAAAATTCGCGAGGGTGCAACCTGCTTAGCTCCACCAACAACAACGGCAGCAGCCTCATCATTCGTGACTCCCAATCCCTGGAGAAGCACTTCGTGATTCCCATTGGTCACGTACCAGTCGCAGGAGATGCCTGGGGAGAGAATAGGTCCGAAGGCGGCGACTAGCAGACCCTCGAGCGTCGGAAAACCCCAGAGCCTCTTAAAGTCATCGTCACCCGGTTCAGGATGCCAGAACGAGCTATCGCCAAATCCATGGGCAGCGACCAAGGTCATTGCCTCATCACCTGACTGCAGAGAAACCACCCCACCACCGATAGCAGCGACAAAATTGTTGATTTCGTTGTGCTGCGAATTATCTATGGAGTCCCCTGTGACGATGGCACACACCCTATCCTCACCGGCAATCAGCTCGTTGAACTTGCGCACCATTGCCACAAGGGCATGGGCTACGAGAAACTCCTGTGCGCGGTAGCCGGGTATCAACTCCTCGAAGCCTTCCACGCCATAGAAGGAGTTCACCCACTCATATCGACCTGGTGACTTAACGTCGGCCAATTGAATGTCCGACAGATGGAGAAGACGCACAAGTCTCCTTCCTGGGGCCGTATCATGACGCTCACCTTCGGCTTGCAGACTGCGGAAACTCCCCATCGATCCTTGCGCCATCGCATCTTGACACACGTATCGCAACGACTCCAAGATTCACCCTCCTCACCCTTCAGTCACCCACACTATGCAGCGAAGTTGTCCCAAAGGCAACACGAAGGTAAACATCAAGCGACAAAGGAGGCAGATCTAGGCGCAGCTACTTTATCTGCTGAACCCGAGAGGCTTTAGCCGATATTTACAGCTACAACCCAACTGCTAACGTAGCCGATTTTCAATCGTCGGATCGTCCGCGAGCCTGACCACGAACTCCATTTTAAACGAAGCTCCGTTGGCTCGTCGCGACTTGGTTAAGTGGTGCTCATGCGAAAGACCCCCAAGACATCAAGAATGTTTGTCCCATTCACGAAAGAGTCAACTTCGAGATTAGGGCCTCATGGCGATCGCGAGATACAGGCAACCCTGCTGAGCAGGCTGTTAGACAGTGAACCCAGATCGGCCAACGCCGAGTTTCGTGTCGACTTTGGGCTAGAGTGACGTCCCTGAGAGGTGATGGACGGCCCCTTGGTATGTCGGCACGCTATCTTATGCAAATTTTAACTCACAACTTGAGTCAATCGAGGAGCTGGACGGCCCCTTGAGCCGAGTGGGTCCGACATCACAGACCGATCTACAGGTCACGCATCAAACATTATGGTTCCGTTCATTGATCGTTCGCTCAACCGAAACTCTATGTTCTTGTCGCGCTCGTAACTTATTCCTCGTTGGATTACAAGAGTACCAACTTGAACCGAAGGGATTAGTTTGAAGATAATCAAAGTTGGTGCAGCGATGGTAGCTTCAGCAGCTGCACTACTTGGCGCCTGTGGTAGTTCGTCAAGCGCGACCAGCACATCAAGTACCTCGGTCGATTACGCTACCTGCACATCGCTATCGGCGTGTGGCGGCATGTCGGGTCTCGTTAAGGCGGCAAAGGCCGAAGGAACACTTACCGTTACTGCTTTGCCTGCCGATTGGGCCAACTACGGGCAAATTATGGCCGATTTCAAAAAGAAGTATGGAATCAAGATCACCGATGTAAGCCCTGATGCATCCTCAGCGACGGAGATCGACGGACTGGCGACTTTGAAGGGATCGTCGCGTTCTGCGGATGTAGTCGACGTTGGAATTCCGTTTGCTGTTGAGGGAGCGAACAAGGGCCTATTTGCCAACTACCAAGTACAAGATTGGAGTCAGATCCCCTCGGACTGCAAGGCACCCTCTGGTCAGTGGTTCTGCGACTATGGCGGCTATATCTCGATCGGGTACAACGCAGCGCTGACGAAAACTCCAGTTACGAGTTTCGCCAGCTTGTCGAACTCAGCTTTCCGTGGCGGAGTAGCCCTTGACGGAAACCCCGAGGACGCAGGTGCGGCCTTCTCAGCTGTCATCGCGGCAGCGTTAGCCAATGGCGG
>DAHXNM010000050.1 GCA_027365375.1 Ferrimicrobium sp.
GAGCGTTGACCCGTTGCGTAAACTCGTCGACGATCGCGCGATCGCCAGAGAGCCAACGAACCTCCCAATGCGGGGCAACGGGCCCAAGATAGCCGATTCTGATCCTTGCGCGGATCTCAACTGGTTGCTCCGTCTCATTCATATCTAGGATTCTACCCTGGTTCTTTCGTCCGGTCTGTCTTCGCCGCCGATGGCGTGATGTCATCCAAAAGGATGACACAAAGCCATCCTGCTTTGAAAATGTTACTCTTCGGTAATATCCTAGGAGTCAATGGATTACTCAAAGGGGGAGGGAACCTTGGCAACTGACGATGTCGAAGAGATCGTTTGGGTAAGTGAGCCGTGGATGGCTGTCGGGGCCTGCAGGGGGTTGGATCCGGGAATCTTTTTTCCATCCGATGGCGCGGGTGTTATAGGTGCAAGAAAGATCTGCTGTACTTGCGATGTGATCGACGAGTGTCTTGACTACGCCTTAAGGAATCGGATTGAGCATGGCGTCTGGGGAGGTTCATCGGAGCGCGAACGCAAACGCCTGCAACGCGCTCGACTGCTTCGGCGTTCGGTGGAGCGCTGCTAGGTCTTCTACTCTCTTGAGCGACCGCGGCACTTGTAAATACAACGGGAGAGGTCCCTGTGTAGTCAGCAATCTCCTGGCTCATGGGTGACAAAGTTGGTCTGACGGCTTTGGTCGACATGCCGAGAAGCGCGTGATCACATCCAGTTAGGATCGTTTAGATGCTTGAATGTGTCGTGAATGTGTCGCATGGTCGCGACAGGGCGACCATCGATTCCTTGATCGAGAGTTGCGGTCGATCGCTACTCGATGCGCACTCCGACTTCGACTATGATCGATCGGTCTTTACACTTGCTGGGCCAGGAGTCTTTGATGACCTGCAAAGACTCGCTCGGCGCGTGTTCGAGCTGGTCGACTTTAGGAACTACAGAGGAGTCCATCCAGCGCTCGGAGCCTTGGACGTGGTCCCGTTTGTGCCCCTTGGGCTTACGCCTCTTGAGGCGGCAGTGAGCATGCGAGACAAGCTCGGCCAGTGGCTAGCGGTTGCGTTCGATCTGCCTGTTTTTGTCTATGGACATGAGGCGACGCTGCCACAACTCCGCAAGGGCGCGTTTACCTCGATATTGCCTACCTATGGTAGCTCACGACCGAACCCCGCCTTTGGAGCGGTTTGTGTTGGAGCGCGAGGTCTCCTGGTCGCTCTAAACTTCAACCTTGGCTGCTCGTTGGAGCGTGCTCGAGTCGTTGCCAGGACCCTGCGTTCTCCACAAGTGCGTGCACTTGCCTTTATCGCTGGTGATCGGGTGCAGGTCTCGATGAATCTGACCGACCCACTTAAGGTAACCCCACTTATGGTAGTCGAGCGCGTGTTGGCCATGGAGATGATTCGATCGATCGAGCTTGTCGGTCTCCTTCCGGAGGCGGTCGTCATCGGCCACGAGTCTGAGTATGAATCCCTCGGCATGAGCAGCGAAGCTACCATCGAAGGACGGCTACGTCGATAGGTTGCGCATTCCTGACCACAGCAGTTCGGCGGTCTGCGCTGCCCGTTTTGCGGCGAGTCGTGCGCGAAAGCGATCGCTATGGTGTCGTTCGATGTCGAGAAGATAGGAACGTGCCGCGCCGTGAGCCAATCCAATCAAGGCGAAGGAGACAAAGACGCGATACGTCTCATCCTCGACACCGCTTACTCGGCTAGCGACCAGCTGGGCGATCCTCAGCTGGATCTCGTCGACGACATGCTGGAACTCATCGTCGCGTTGACCTCGTCCTCCAAAGAGGAGGAGGTATGCCGAGCGATGATGCTGAACGAAGTCGAAAAAGGCTACGACGCCCGCCCTTAGCCGATCGTGAGGTGGCTCAACGGTAGCCGTCGCGATCTCAATCGAGGAGGTGAGTCGCTTCCCCACCTCTTGAAGAAGTTCGAGATAGAGGTTCCGTTTTGAATGGAAGTGGCGATAGATAATCGGCTTTGTAACAGATGCTCCGGCAGCGATTTCATCCATAGAGGCTGTATCAAATCCATGGATGGCAAACTGCTCGATTGCGGCGGTGATAATAACCTCGCGACGGTCAGCGGCTGGGAGCCGAGACGTCTGAGTGGGTGGCGGTGGCATGATAGATAGATCTCCGTGGCAGGTTGGGGGCTAGCATCTACGATATATGGATTCAGAGACAGTCATCGTAAATCGACGCGAATCTATCGTCGAGTTGGTCATCAATCGACCAGAGCGCCGCAACGCACTCGACTGGCCAACGCTCACATTGCTCCATGACCGTTTAACCGAGATGGCCTCCGACCCAACGGTTAAGGTCATTGTGCTTACAGGGCAAGGAGATAGGGCGTTTTCAAGCGGAGTTGATCTGACTGGAATGGGAGAGGGAGCCCAACAGCGCATGCTTCATGAGTCACGTGCAGAGGTGGCAGCCCTGATTCAGGCGATGTGGGCCACTCCACAACCAATAGTAGCCAAAGTGCGCGGTTTCGCACTAGCAGGCGGATTCGGGTTGGCGATGGCTGCTGACGTTGTAATTGCGTCAGAGTCGGCTACCTTTGGTACCCCCGAGTCCGAGGTTGGCCTATGGCCCTTCCAGATCACGGTTCCGCTTCTTCGTTTCGCACCACCTCGTTTCGCACTCGAGTTGATGCTGACTGGACGACGTGTCGATGCAGCCGAAGCGCTCGAGAGAGGACTTATCAACCAAGTGGTTGCCGATGACGACCTAGATGAGGTGGTGGAGCAGTTCGCAACTAACCTGGCGAACCTTTCGAGTGCAGCCACAGGCTTTGGGAAACGATCCTTCTACCAGGTCTCTGGTTCCATGGATCGCGAGCACTTCGATTACCTGGCATCGCTACTTACCCTGGTGAATCAGTTTGATGACGCCAAAGAGGGGTTGGCGGCGCGCCGTGAGCACAGGCGACCTCGGTTTTTGGGCCACTAGGCTGCGATCTCATGAGTCAACCCGTCGCGCTTATCACTGGTATCACTGGCCAGGATGGTTCGTACCTGGCAGAGTTGCTCCTTGACAAGGGCTACACGGTTATCGGTATGCACCGGCGATCGAGCACCCTTAACTTCGAGCGCATCCACCATATCCAAGATCGGCTGATTCTAGAGCCAGGTGATCTCCTTGACGAGGTCTCCATGATGCGTGTACTCCGTAGCTACCGACCTACCGAGGTCTACAATCTCGCCGCACAGTCATTTGTGCAGACGTCCTTTGGTCAACCAGTGCTCACTGGAGAGACGACTGCTCTTGGGGTGACGCGGCTACTCGATGCTATTCGGATGGTTGACCCTCAGATCCGCTTCTATCAGGCGTCCACGTCGGAGATGTTTGGCAAGGCACAGGAGGTGCCGCAGTCGGAGCTAACACCGTTCCATCCACGTTCGCCCTACGGGGTGGCCAAGGTCTATGGCCATTGGATCACTATCAACTATCGCGAGAGCTATGAGATGCACGCGTCTTCTGGAATTCTCTTCAATCACGAGTCACCGCGTCGTGGGTTGGAGTTTGTCACCCGCAAGGTAACCCATGCTGTGGCGCAGATCGCGTTGGGCCTGGCGAAGAAGGTGACCCTTGGCAACCTCGATGCACAGCGTGACTGGGGTTTTGCGGGTGATTATGTTCGAGCAATGTGGCTCATGCTGCAACAGGATGAGCCCTCTGATTACGTTATTGCGACCGGTGAGACGCACTCGGTTCGCGAGCTTTGTGAACGAGCATTTGCTTCGGTAGACCTTGATTGGGAGCGGTACGTCGAGATTGACCACCGGTTTATGCGCCCTGCTGAGGTTGATCTCCTCATTGGAGACGCCACCAAAGCGCGAAACTTACTCGGCTGGGCGCCAATGGTAAGTTTCGAGGAGCTTATCGAGACCATGGTTAAAGCTGATTTAGACTTGCTCAGCACACCTCTGAGGTGATCGTGTGACGGAGTCACCGAACGGTCGCCTTGTCGTTCGTCTTCGCGGAGCCACGGTTATGCTTGACCGCTTCCCTGCGTTAGCCCGTTGCGATTTCGACGCTTACGAGTCGGAGGTAGTCTTCGTTCAAGGTCCCAATGGGTCGGGCAAGACCACCCTACTGCGGCTCCTTGGCGGGCTTGTCGAGGCGATGAGTGGGTCCGTCCTGGTCTTTGGCCGTGACCCCAAAGCTGAAGCGAGAGCGATTCGACGTGAGGTGAGTTACCTTGCCCATTCCTACCAGATGTACGAAGATCTCTCGGGGCGAGAGAATCTTGAGTTCTTTGCTGTGGCTGCTGGATGCGATCTTGACGATGCAATCGAGTGGGCACAGCGGCTGGGTCTCGCGACTAGAGATCTGGACGCCCGTTTCCGAGTGCTCTCTGCCGGTCAACGCAAGAAGATCTCCGCGGCGATCGCGCTCTCCAGACGTACCGAGCTCCTGCTTATTGATGAGCCACACGCCTTACTTGACCAGGCAACTAAGGCTATACTGGATCTGGGCTTTACCGAGGCGGCGCGGGCAGGCAAGACGGTCATCGTAGCCTCACATGAACTCGATCGTATCTCTGCGCTTGCAACTCGAAGGTATCGGATGTCGAACGGTTTTGCTACCCTCGTTGAGAGTCCCTGATGTTTCGGACGGCAGTAGCGATGGCGAAGAAGGATCTCCGTCTCGAGTGGAGAGCGCGGGTATTGCTGAATCAGGTGCTCCCATTCGTCTTTGTGGTGATCGTTCTTTTTGCCTTCGGATTTGATGCAAAGGTCGAGATTCTTACCCAGGTAACGCCTGGACTGTTCTGGGTCACGACGTTCTTTGGGCTCGAGTTGGCGATCACGCGCGCGATGGCGATCGAGGGAGAGAACCAAGCCCAAGTCGGGCTCGTCATGATGGGTGTTAACCCTCGTGGCATCTTTCTGGGCAAGGTAGTGGCTATCGTTCTTGAGATCTTGGTACTCGAGGTGGTGCTGAGTGCAGGGATAGCGGTGCTATTCAATTCCCCTTTGCATGATGTAGCACTGTTGGCAGCGAGTGCCTTGCTCGCTGATGTTGGTGTGGCGACGGTTGGGATAGTGCTTGCTGGAGTGACTGAGGGGCTTGGTGGGAGTCTTCTCCCACTGCTGCTGTTCCCGGTGGTCTCACCAGTGTTGCTGTGTGCCACCAAGGTGTGGCAATATGGATTAGACCAGACGCCTGCCAAGGCCATTCCTTGGAGTGAGCTGTTAATCGGGTTTTCACTTATCTATCTAGTCGTTGGCATTCTGGTATATGGTGTCGTCTTGGAGGGTTGATGAGTACGAATGCAAAGTTGAAACGTGGTGTGGGTGTTGCGGCGCTTGTGACGATCGCACTGACATTCTGGTTGGGGCTGGTCGTGACCCCTCCGGCTGAGGTGATGGGTAATTTAGTCAGGATGCTCTATATCCATCCCCCTATGGCTTGGATTGCTTACTTGGCCTACGGGATCACGACGGCTGCGAGCCTGCTCTACTTGTGGAAGCGGACGCGGCGGCGTGAGTGGGATCTGATTGCGGCGGCATCCGCCGAGGCGGGCGTATTCTTCACCGGATTGACGATTCTTACCGGGTCGATCTGGGGACGTCCAGCGTGGGGAGTCTGGTGGACCTGGGATGCGCTTTTGACGGCTACCGCAGTACTGTTTTTGCTCTATCTTGGCTACCTCGCCCTCCGACAGGTACCGATGTCCGAGACCAAGCGTGGCGTGCGTTCGGCCATTGCCGCCCTCGTCGCCTTCATTGACGTTCCAATCGTCCACGAGTCGGTCTACTGGTGGAAGACGCTGCATCAGACGCCGTCTGTGTTAAACCCAAGCATGAACGTCGAGGTACATGGCTCAATGGCATGGACGCTGCTGCTTGGGTTTGTTGCGTTCACTCTCGCCTATGTGTGGATGGTCTGGACCCGTTTCGAGACCTCGAGGCGACAGGCTCAACTCGCCGATCTCGAGGTTGAAAACGCGATTCGTGAGCGATTGTCAGCTGAAGAGGTGAGAATATGAATCCCTACGTAGAGGCTGGCTATACAGCGGTTACCTGCTCTTTGGGTGCCTACGCCATTTTTCTTGGGGTGCGCTCGCGTCAGGTGAAGCTTCGACTCGCACAGTTGCGAGCCAACCAAGTACCACACAGTGGATTGGTTGAGGATGCCTAGATGACGCTGGCAGACGAGGAGTTCTCAGAGTGGAAGACGGTTGAGGGCCCAGGGCGGTCTAGAGCCAAGCTAATTCGGTCGCTCGTGGTGCTGGCTGTTATATTTGTGGCTCTTGGGTTCGTGCTATTCAAGGGAGCTACCAACTCGCTTGAGTATTTTCTCACCGTGCAGCAGGCGAATGCCGCACGCGCAAAACTCGGCAACCAAAGCTTTCGCATGGAGGGTGTGGTGGTGCCTGGTTCAGTGGATCCTACCCCCGCTGGGGTGGACTTCACTATCCGTTTCAACCACTCTGAGGATCGTGTTACTGAGATTGGAAACCCACCGCAACTGTTTCAACCCAGTATTCCAGTCGTGATTCAAGGGCACTTCCAGGGTAATGTTTTCGTCTCAAGCCTGATCGAGGTCAAACATAGCTCCAACTACGTGGCAGAGCATCCGGCGCGAATCAAAAATGCAGGAGGAACGCAAGGCTGATGTTCGACGCGGCACTTGGATCAGCAGGGCTTGTCCTTGCTTTTGTGTTTGGGTTCGCAGGAACCATCATCTCGTTCTATGGTGCCTATCGGCACAATGATCGGCTGATGTCGGGTTCACGAACTCTGCTCCTAGTTGGTTTTTGTGGAACAATAATCGCCACGATCGCGATGGAGCAGGCACTCGTCACTCACGACTTCTCGCTTGCCTATGTTGTCGCCAACAACTCCAAAGAGACCCCACTTCTGTTCTCCATTACTGGAATGTGGTCGGCACTACAAGGATCGTTGCTCTTGTGGGCGATCGTGCAAGGGCTATACATAGCGTTGCTCACCTTCGCGATGCGACACGAGGCCGATCGACGAACCGGGTCGGTTGCGCTCGGTATTCTTGGAGTTATTTTCAGCTATTTCTCAGGCGCCCTGTGCTTTCATAGCCACTGAACCCACAGGTGATCTGCCATCAGTGGTGGGGCCTGGGGGATTCAAGGAGAGGCAGCTT
>DAHXNM010000054.1 GCA_027365375.1 Ferrimicrobium sp.
GGTCCATAGCTCATCCTCGAGATCAGTGGCTGCACTCCATGCAAGTGCATCCATGACCTCTAGATTGACGCGTTCATCAAAGCTCAAGCTCTGACGGCTCTGCTGATCTCCAAGCAGAGCCTCGATCCGCGCTCGCAGCTCGCGATAGCCTGAAGCTGTCGCGAGTTCTCCTTCGCGGCTAAGGTCAGGGAGCGCAGCGTCGAAGGCGTGAAGGCCAAGTTCTGTAGCTGTCAGTGGATCGCATCCATGCTTATGAGCGAAGAATGTTTCATTGAGACTGCTGAGTTCCTGCTGGATTCCGTCGATCATAACTCTCCTTTACGTCCACCTGTGGTTGTCAATGAATGGAAGGGTGCAAATACTTTGCCTTCTGCACGATTTCATTCATCCTATGGTAAAGGTGCGCAACCCGCTCCAGCATCGGCGAACTCCATCGAACACCACAAGCGGTCCGCCTACAAAACCTCCTGGCTCTCAGTCGCCCATGGAAGATGGGCTCGCCAAGCCCTGCAAACACCAGTCGCGCTCAGAACAGCGCGCTTCCGCCGTCAATAGAGAGCGTCTGACCACTGATCCAACTGGCTCGCTCGGAGACGAAGAAGGAAACCCCATTAGCAATGTCAGCTGCCTCGCCAAGTCTCCTCAGCGCGATACCCTCTACTAGCTTGCGTTGCCCGTCAGCTCCATAGGACTCCCACTGAGCGATCGTCGTCGGATTCGAGAGAACAAACCCCGGTGCGATGGCGTTCACAGTGATCGAATGAGGGCCAAGTTCGTGGGCCATCTGGCGTGTGAAGTTGATCTGGGCAGCCTTGGCGCTAGCATAGGCTTGGATTCCGGTGAGGGATACGCTTCTTCCTGCGCCCGACGAGATGGTTACGATCCTGCCCCATCCTCGTTGCTTCATCCCAGCGACCACAGCGCGAACGCAGTGAAAGGTCCCAGTCAAGTTGACGTCGATAACCGCCCGCCAATCCGCGTCACTAACCTCCTCGAGTGGTTGATGAACTTGTCCAAGAACACCACCAGCGCTATTGACCAACACGTCAATAGGGGGTGCAGAGGCTACAAAGCGCGCGACCGACTCGGCATCTGTAACGTCCATCTCCTCACGATCGGTGCGAAGCACATGGAGTCCGTCCTCCTCAAGCTGATCGGCGATAGCACGACCTATCCCCTGTGCTGTGCCCGTCACTAGTGCCACTGGGATGGTTGGTCGAGACATAGTCAGCTCTCCTTTGCGCAGTAGGCTCTGCCGATGCGGGCCATTTACATCAGCACCCTAGCGCTTGATCCTCAGGTTGGCGATCGCCCACTGTCCCAATTAGCCAGTCGATCGGATGCCAAGTGCGTCAACAAGATGGCAAAGCCAGCAACCATAAGAGCGGCTCGGATTCGCGCTAATACGAAGAGCCTCTAGGGGGATAGCAAAATCGATCAGCCACAAGGCGACTCCACGGTTACAAGTGGTAGACCGTACCTCGGTCGAGATAGCCACGATCGATAGCGACCACTACCGCTTGTGTTCTAGTACTCACGCCAAGTTTGCCAAAAATGCGAGCGAAATAGGTCTTCACCGTTGGTTCACTAATGCCGAGCATCCCTCCGATCGAGGTATTGGTGCCACCAGAGGCCGCGAGGGTAAGCACCTCGAGCTCTCTTTGAGTAAGGAGAACATCGTCGAGCAGATCGCGCGAGATCTTGTTGCTGAGAGCTGTCGCATAGTAGCTTTGTCCAGTCGCCACTCGACGAATCGCATCGAAGAGGATCGACTCCTCCACATCCTTTAGCAGATAACCCTTTGCCCCCGCCGCTAGAGCCGAGCGGACTAATGCTGGCTCATCATAGGTGGTCAGCACGAGCGCGTTTGCCTCGGTCCTATCGCGCACCCATGCAACCAGACTAGAACCATCACCATCCTGGAGCTTGAGGTCACAACAGACTACATCGGGTAGCTGCGCTGTGACAACCTGCTTCGCCTGCGCAATACCAGCAGCTTCACCAACGACCTTGCAATCAGGTGCCTTGGCTAAGATACCAACGAGCCCGCGCCGTACAATCGTATGGTCATCAACGATCACGACCTTAATCATCTTGGCAACCGAACCTTGATCAGTGTTCCTGTTTCTCGATGACTCTGGATGCTAAAATCACCAAAGACTTGCTCTACTCTGCGTCGCATCAACTCGAGGCCAAAGTGTTCGCGAGAATCGGTGCCGTCAATCTCGAAACCTACACCATCATCCTCAACGAGTACTATGAGCGACCCCTCCTCCTCAATGAAGTCAAGGTAAGTAGTCCGTGCCCTTGAGTGACGGATGATGTTGTTTCCCACTTCGCGCAGGATGAGGGTCATACACTCGGTCGTTGTCGGGTCGAGCAGAAACTCGGTGGAGGGGAAGTGTTTTACGATCAGGGTGACACCGCTCGACTGGAGCTTATCTTTCAAGAGTTCCACCTCATCAGCGACCGACGCGAGCGTTGTAGCCGGTAGCTGTCCCTCTCTTATAACCGCGCGTGCGGCATCTAGAGCGGTCTGTGCCGCCTCTTCAATAAGCTCAGCATCGATAGCACCATCTTGTCGGCCACGCACAATCAGCAAAATGCCTATGAGCTGCTGTGCAATCGTCTCGTGGATACGTGCAGCAAGCCGCTCTCGCTCATTATTCTCGCCAATTTGGCGATAGAGCTCGGAGAGTCTACCCTGGGTAACACGCAACTCGTTGAGGCTCCGCGAGAGATTCGCCTGTTGGTCAAGGAGGCGAGAGATAAAGATGGCGACAAAGGAGCCGGCGACAAACGTCGGTACAAACCAATCAGCTATCACCACATAGGAGACCGACGGCTGCGCAAAGTAGTGCGAGATAAAGCCCACCATACCCTCGATCGCCGCGACACTTGGCAGTGATAACTGCAGAGGCAAGGTGGCGTAGACCAACGCCGCCACAGGCATCAACAGGTAGCCAGTGTTAGGGTTTAGCGAGGATGAGATAGCGAGAATGATTATCTGGGATCCGATCAACACCCAGAGTCGACTCTTCGAACGCCCAAGCTGGACGAACACCGGCCTTCCAATCGCAAACCAACCGAGCGCAGCGACTAGCTCGGCGATCACCGCACCAATCTCCCGACTAGTGGAGTGAGAGGGGTAGACCAGCGTCATGATGATAGCTGCAGCGAGGGAACCCACGAACAGGAGGCTCCAGACCCAAAGACCGCCTCCCAAAATAGAGCGCCGCTGTTCACTACGATCGAATCGTGCCATACCAGTCTCGATGCTAGTTGTTTTCGACAGAGTGACATCCTCGCTAGTCTCAAAGGACGGAGCCATCTCCAAGTGCTAAAACCAGAACGCATGGACGCTGGGTACCGCCTTGGGGCCTAGGGGTTGCGCTCCTGTTCGACCAACAACGGTCGGCGCCGGATACGGCGACGAGAGACGGTCGCTGGCTTGAGGCTACAAAACATCTGCTGGCAACTTGAAACCTTCATCCAACAGGTCATGGGAGGCCATCTTCTCGGCCACGGAGTCGCCATCTTAAGACAACGGTGCCAGCAGTTCGCTCACCTCATCAGCAAAGTGGCTGCAAACCGGCACCAGACCAACGACAACCATGCAAACGCTGCTCGACACGCCTACCTCCGCAAACACCAACAAGGACCTAGCTTGACAGTACGCCTAGCCAAGGCCAAGTCCATCTAAAAGGTCGGTTGTATAGAAGGTATCTACCTCGCAGCACATAGATTGCTGCTGGCAATCCGAAGAGATAACCAGCCACCTGCACCGTCTCTCACCAAGACAGCCAGGAAACAAGCACCTCTAAACGGCTGAAGACAAAGTCAGCTTAGAAATCTGTAAGCGGGAGCACCATCTGCGGTTTCGCGATAATGTGATCCTCTCTTAGCGGGTGCACCGCGGTGCCGATGGAGAAGAACTCTGTGGTGTGTCCACCCCACTGATGAGGTAATGCAAGCAGCTTCACGCCAACGATACCCTCGGCGTGTAACGCCTCGGCTTCAGCCTGCATACGGCTCATCGCGAGCTCTCGGGCGTCATAGAGCGCCTCAGTGAAG
>DAHXNM010000122.1 GCA_027365375.1 Ferrimicrobium sp.
ACGATGACAACGTAGTTGTTCTGACTCTCGATCATCGGCAAGCCGTCGCAGCCCAGGCACTTGGATTGACCCTGTACGACGGCCCTGTCAAGTAGCCATCTGAGGTTTGGGTATTCTAATTTTGTGGACCTTGAGGGACACCATAAGAACCCGAACCAGAATTAGTTCGTTGCCTGCCAAAGCGATTGCTGAGATGGCAGATCTAGGTTCCACATTGTCGATGGGTATCAACTTTTCGGTCCTTGGGAGCCGAGAAGTTGACCTCAAAGGCGTTCGTGAGCCTTTAGCGGCCAATAGCATACTCAAGCGCTTGGCTGAGATTCGTGATTCCTATGGTTCGATAGAGGAGCTGCTTCGTGCCCGGGGACTTATGAAGTGAGAGATTGCGAATCGTCGCCAGGAGATACTAGAGCTGGCGTACTCTCTAACCCCAGGGTAGGTTAGACGTTCAGTCTCCTGCTCTGACAGAGAGTGTCTTACTTCAAGGTCGCGATCGAGCTTACGTAGGATGATGGCCCACACGGCCATGTTGGCTGGATATAGAAGGTAACCAAAACGCGTTGCCGGAGCCAACAGAATGGCGATGAAAAAGACAAGTGCGACGTACCCTGTCATCGTCGCCGCGGACTTTGGACGCAGCCTTCGATACAGGAGCAGGGCCGCCTCTGCGCCGACAATAACGAGTACCACAACTACCACGAAATGGAGTTGACCTCCAAAGATGCTGACTAATTGTTGTCCAATTAGCGGTGACTCGGCCGGTGATCTGACTTTGGTAAGACCGAGAGGGAAGAGGATCTCGTTGACAAAGAAGGCCTTAGGATCGATGAGGCTTGCGATAGCGATGATTGGGGCGAGGATGGCGAGCAGAGCGGTACCGTAGCGAAACCGAGCTAGTCGATTAGATTGCCGTGGTTGCACTAAGGCGAGTGCGAAGGCGAGCGGCCACGCGGTGAGCTTGATCGCGGCCGCGACTCCGCCAGCGATGCCGGCCAGTACGGGTTGTTTGCGATAACTCAGTACAAGTGCAAGCAATAGTAGAGCGATAATCGGAAGGTCATCTCCACCGGTAACCAGCGGTAGTGCACCCGTCGGCAGAACGATGGCAAACTGGAAGAGACGGACGCGATCGTCGACAGAGAGGCGGCTGAGGACGAGAGCAATGATGGTCACAAGCAGAGTAAACAGAGTGAGGCTAACTCTGGCGTCGCGCAGCGGTTTGGGAATGGTGAGGCCGTTCGATATGCCAAAGATGATCATTCCCGGTAAGTATGGCACAAAAGCCCCGGCATCGGTCGCTTTTGAGAAGTTCTGGGCACCAGTGCCGACGGTGTGCGGGGAGTTGAGATAACAGTTCTGATTGTTCGCCACTCGATCACCGCAGCGTTCGATAACCGCGACCTCGTCTTGAGCGTGAACACCTGGAACATTGTTTACGCGCTGGGCGATCGATACCGTAAGTGGAACCATCAGGCATAGCAGAAGGAGCGAGAGTACGAGGCCGCGACGGGTGTGGCGGCTCTCACGCATTCGCTTATTGCGTGATGCTAACAGTGCGAACAGCCCGACGATCGCATACGGAATGACGGCAAACTCTGCCCACTGTATGTAGTCCGGCTCTGTCGAGATGAACAACTGTCCGATGGCAAAGACTGCCGACGCAAGATAAAGCAGCGCATCCTGTTCGAGCGGAGTGAGTGCCCCAAGGAAGCGCCAGAGTTTTTTGCCCTGCTGGGGCGCTGCTAGCACGCCGACATTCTAGCGTTCTTGGTGTCGCTTAGTACCGTTGTTCAAGGCAGGATTCACAACCAATCTCTCAGATATCAGAGGATGGCATTCGACTTTTGTGGCTTCCCTAACTCCTATAAAGAGGTATCGAGTTCAGGCCGGGCTAGTTCGGCAGCCATGAACCACATGCACTCTAACGTTTTTGAGTGAACGGAGTAATGCTGCGGATGACCGGTTGTAATTCGAACTTATTGTCGTCTCCAGCGGTGATGTTTTGTTGTTATCGATCTCGCGCCGGGAGCATACCACATGCTAGAGGAAGGAATCTAGTCATGTCTTTCGGGTTCTAGCTGCTGCAAAAGTCAGTGGACACTTGCTACGTCGACTTCTGATGGAGCACCACGGGTGGTAGGCGGTTCGCTTCTTGGTCCAGGATCGGGAGTAACCA
The DNA here is from genome assembly GCA_027365375.1 of Ferrimicrobium sp. Classification (GTDB taxonomy): domain Bacteria; phylum Actinomycetota; class Acidimicrobiia; order Acidimicrobiales; family Acidimicrobiaceae; genus Ferrimicrobium. Next base: position 2,177 of record DAHXNM010000122.1, read on the forward strand.
ACAGTTGACGCCTTTCTATCCAATGTGCGATACTTGGTCGTGATGGCTAATACCCACAGCATTGGCGAGTTCGCAAAGCGGATTGGGCGTAGTCCAAGTACGGTACGGCTATGGGAGCAAGAGGGCAAGATCACGCCTAAAAGGCTTCCTAGCGGGCATCGCTACTTCGATGAGTCTGATGTGCGAGCTATGTTGGGTGGTGCTCCAGTCCGCCGAGTCACTGTCGTCTATTGCGAAGTGAGTGGTTCAGGACAAAAGAATGACCTAGTATCGCTAGGTTAAGGCTATGGAGACCTACTGTCTCAACGCAGGCATCGCTGTAGACGAGTGGATCGAGGAGATCGGCGGAGGCATGAACTTCAAACGCAAGAAGTTCCTAGCGCTCGTAGAGCGTATACAGCACGGGGAGGTTGAACGATTAATA
>DAHXNM010000105.1 GCA_027365375.1 Ferrimicrobium sp.
ACCGCTGCAAGGAATTCGAGTCGTTGAGATGGCGGGGATTGGACCGGCCCCGTTTGCGGGGATGATGTTGGCCGATCTTGGAGCGACTGTGATCAGGATCGATCCGCCAAAGCGTCCAGGAATTGGCGCAGATCTGATGGGCAGAGGTAAGCGCGCCATCGCAATCGATGCGAAGAAGCCGGGGGCCAATGAGGTAATTTTGAGAATCGTGGATCGCTCCTCTATTCTCATTGAAGGCTTTCGACCAGGTGTTATGGAACGTTTGGGCCTCGGTCCTGAGCAGTTGATGGCGACGAACCCACGACTTATCTATGGAAGGATGACTGGCTGGGGCCAGGAAGGGTCAAAGGCTACTCGTTCTGGGCATGATATCAACTACATATCGCTCTCTGGTGTACTGGGTTCGATCGCCGGATCGGAGCATGGGCCGAGCATTCCACTCAACCTAGTTGGAGATTTTGGTGGCGGAGGAATGCTGCTCGTCGCTGGAGTGCTTGCTGCGTTAATTGAATCTCATCGGACCGGTCGTGGTCAGGTGGTTGATGCCGCTATGGTCGATGGCTCCCTGCTGCTGATGACCATGATCTACTCGATGTTTCAAGAGGGAGGGTGGTCGGCTTCTCCTGGGAACAACCTTCTCGATGGCGGTGCCCCGTTCTATAGAAGTTATCGTACAAAGGATGATCGTTGGCTGGCGGTAGGTGCACTAGAACCTCAGTTCTTTAACGAGCTCGTCACCAAGCTGGGTCTGAGTAATAGATTTAATGTTAAGGATCAGTACGATCATCGGTTGTGGCCGGAGATGGAGGCCGCCTTTGCGGAGGAGTTCGCTGGTCGCTCTCGTTCCGACTGGGAGGCGTTCTTTGCGCTCTCGGATGCCTGTGTCACTCCAGTCTTAACCATGGCCGAGTCACTCGAGCACCCTTTCCATCAAGAACGTGGAAGTTTTGTTAAAGTCGGTGGCTTTACTCAGCCGAGTCCGGCCCCTAGGTTCAGCCATCAGACTGACGAAGATCGACGATCGCGTCCAGAGCTCAGCTACGATTCAAGGGGTATTCTAGAGGAGATCGGAATCGGTCGTGATGAGGCCGATGCGCTGTGTGCGCAAGGGTTGGTCATAGAGTAGGGCTCATGTTCTACCTGGGGCGACAGGCGGGAGGTGCCCCGTTCTTTACGTCTGATAGATCGCACCTGCTCGTGCTTGGACCTCCGAGGTCAGGGAAGACGTCGTCGTTGGTAATTCCTAACGCTCGTCTTTTTCCAGGAGCTGTCGTCGTCACCTCCACCAAGAACGACATCCTAGACGCCATCTTGGTGCGGCGTCGGGAGGTTGGTAACGTCTGGGTCTTCGATCCGAGTGGGGAGTTCCCGTTGCCGGATGGTGCGTGCCGTGCGAGCTGGTCGCCGGTGGCGGCGTCGGTCAATCTCGAGGAGGCGGTACTCGTAGCCGAGGGTTTCGTCACTGTAGCACTAGGTACTGGATCATCTACGGATCGCCACTGGATTGACCGCGCTAAGGCACTTCTAGCACCGCTTTTTCTAGCGGCACAGCTGTCGGGGGTATCGGCAAGCGTCGTTGCAAGCTGGATCGATCGACGCGATTTTGCCGAGCCCCTAGATGCCCTTCAGTTCTCGGGCGAGGAGCGTGCCGTAGAGGTGCTTCAAGGGATATTAGGAACTGAGGCAAGGGAGCGATCTGCGATCATCTCGTCGACCTCAGCGGCCTTGGCCGCATACCGCTTCCGGGATCAAGAATATGGAGAGGAGTTCGTACCTTCCAATTTTGTCGTCAGCCAAGACCTTCTTCTAGTGGTATCACCGTCTCTGGTGCAGACGGTGGTGGCTCCAGTTGTGGTAGCGCTTTTGGACGAGATCCGACGAGCAGCCTATCGCGCCACGGCGCTTGGCGCAGAGCCAAAGGTAGCATTGCTGCTAGACGAGATGGCAAATATAGCCCCGCTACCCTCACTTGGTTCGTTGTTGTCGGAGGGAGTCAGTCAAGGGGTCTATCTGCTTGGAGCCCTACAAGACCTCTCACAGGCGCGAGAGCGTTGGCCTGCGTTGATGCGAGGTTTACTCACCCTCTTTGGCACCACCGTCGTACTTGGTGGTATCGGGGATATCGAGACCCTGCGGATGCTTGAGGAGCTTTTTGGAAGCATTGATCGTGCCGAGGTTGGATGGCAACGAGGTGGGTTCCTACGTCTTACCACAAGCACTCACAAGGTAGCGAGACCACTATTTAGCCGCGGTGAACTTCGTGAGCTCGGTCCGTTTGAGGCGGTGGTACTCGATCTACGGGGAGGATCGGGGAGGGTGCGGCTCACGCCTGATTTTCTCCCATAGGTCGCCTGATCCCTGGTGGCAGGTGACTCCGAGTGCGAGTCTGGTGGCTGGTGACACCGAGTGCGAGTCTGGTATGCTTGCCCTGCAATGCCATCGTTGTTTGCCATACTGCTAACCAAGGTAAAACGTAGCCAGATTATTGCGCTGCTGGTCGCTTCGTTTGTCTGTTTGGTGATCGGCGCAGTTGCCTTCGCCGTCACTCAACATGTCAGCATAGGAATAGGGCTGTACTGGGCTATCACGACGGCCACCACTGTGGGTTATGGAGATGTGACGCCGCACAATACAGCCGGTCGTGTGGTAGCCGTACTTGTGATGGTAACCACCATCCCACTTTTTGGTGCCGCCTTTGCTTTTCTGGCTGCATCGTTGACGGCTACTCGACTCGCTAAGCTCTTGCACATGCGAGAAGGGCCGCCCAAGGGGAGTTTTGTCGCCATCTACGGCATGCACGATGCGGTGCGCAAGATAGCTGCTGAGGTGGCTGCTACTGGAGAGAGAGTAGTGGTTATCGCCGAGAGCAACTTAGAGAGTCTACCTGCGGCCGTAGATACTATCAAGGGAGACCCCACCCTCGAGGTCGTGCTCCGTCGCTCGGAGCCAGAGCGCGCCACCCGCCTTCTGATCGCAGTCGAGGATGAGAAGGATGCACTCCTCATCGCGGTAATGCTCCGTCACCTCGCTCCGTTGGTTCCTCTGATCGCGGTTGCGAACTCTTCGCGGATCGCGACCGCTCTGACCGATCTGGGCGTGCAGACTACGGTGTCGATTGAGGATCTATTGGGACATACTCTCGCCAAGAGTATCGAGACTCCGCATGCTGGAGATCTTTTACTGGAGATGGTTCGTTCTCCCGAGATGGTGTTTCGTGAGTTTGGCGCCTCGCCAGAGTTGGTTGGACAGACTCTGAGCCAGGCTCGGTCACTTGAGCATGGATTGTTGCTTGGAGTTGTGAAGCAGGGACAAATCCATATGGGTGTCTCCACCGATCCGACTATTGAGGCTGGGGATACCTTGCTCGTGCTTCGACGACGAATCGAGGAGCGCGCCCGCGAGCGTATCTAGTCAAAATTTCAGCTCCCCCCGCTACTCTAAGTACTGTGTTTACTGTTGTCTGTAGCTACGGATGAGGATTATCAAAGGGCTTTTCGTTGTAACCGGCGCGCTCGTTTTACTCTCCTCCTGCTCGCAAATGCAGACTGGGTCAAAAAAATCCCCCAGCGTCGCTCGCGCCCCGACCCGCCGCCACGCAGCGGGCGATGCAAAAAAGCCGACGGTCTCAACCGTGCGTCCGACCACAGGAAAGAGTACGAAGGTCACTAGCAAGAGTACGAAGGCTGCCACAACACCTTCGACTCCGCCGGTGCAGACCCAGAGCACTCCGACTCCGCTACCTACTCCGGCTGCCCTCACCCCATTTTCGGGTTCAACGCCTGCGACTTGGACTCCAGCTGGACGACTGGTAAATGGAACTCCCGCCGTCTACGAGACGACGTTGGTTCCCCCTGGCGGTTCACAACCCGCCGGTATTGCATGGATGGATCAAAACCTGCTTTCAGCGCGCCTCTATTCAGGGTCAGGCAGTCCCGGCGGAGGACCATATCAGTACACTGCGCCCATCCAGCCAGCCCAGGCAGCCACCCTCGTTGCAGCCTTCAATGGTGGCTTTTTCATGAGTTCGGCACACGGCGGATACTACACACAGGGCAAGGTAATAGTTCCACTGGTGGCCGGCGCGGCCTCCCTAGTGATCTACTCCAATGGAGATGTGAACATCGGGGCCTGGGGAACCGATGTTGGCATGGCGTCCAATGTGGTTGGTGTCCGTCAAAATCTCGTCCCACTGGTGGCCAATGCTGCTCCCACCCCGACGGCGGAGAGTTCCAATTGGCAGCTTTGGGGAGTGACATGTGGGCTTACCTCGTGTGCATCCACGGTGCCAGGTATTGAGAATCAGTGGCGTTCTGGGGTTGGGATCACCAGCAATGGTGCTCTTGTCTATGTCCAGGGCCCATCGCTTGATCCGCTTCAGTTGGCTGATCTCCTAGTGAGGGCGGGAGCTGTGCGAGCGATGGAACTTGACATCAATCCAGACTGGCCAATCTTTGCTAGCTACAGTCCGGCAACACCGGGTGGACTCGCATCGGCTGCGAACGGCACAAAACTTTTGCCAACTACAGTTCAGGGCCCATGGACCTTCTTTGAACCTTGGTGGGCCCGAGACTTCGTCACTATGTCGGCTCGATAACGCCGCTATTCGGGCTATTGCCTAGCCATAGAAGATGTATCGAGACGGGTTGTTGCAGTATGTGTTGAGAACCCATAGTGCTTACACGGAGGCGAGGATAGCTATAGATGTGATCACGAATATAGCGCCGGGTTTGGTCGCCCACTCTTGCCATCCTTTTGCGAGGGTTGCGAGCTCCTCTTGGTTACTGAGTCCAAGACGAAGCGCCTCGCTCGCATAGGTTGAGTGGAGTACCCTTCCTGCCCACGAGTCTGCCCACCAATGACGCAGTTCGGTGGTGGCATAGGTCCAGGTGGTAGTGTGAACCTGATGGTTGGGCAGACCACAGTCGAGTGCTAAAGAGGAGAGCTCACGGCCGATGTTTGGGTTAACATCGTTGTGAGCTGCGATTTCTTGATAGAGCTGCATCCAACGCTCAAGCGATGGTGAACTCGGCCACCAAAGCATTCGGTCGTAGTCAGCGTCGGCGAAGGCGACAAAACGACTAGCCACTCGAGCCATCTCCCGTATGGCACGTTGTGGGTCGCCAAGGTGTTGGAGAACCTGATGGGCATGTACGATATCGAAGCTACCGTCTTGAAAAGGTAGATTGTAGGCATCTCCTGCAGCGCCGAATACGCGAGTATCATCGCCAACGGCTTCTTGGATGATGGTCGGTGTGCGATCGAGGGCGACCACGTACCCATCAGGGACAAGCCTGGCAAAGTCACGAGTGATGGTTCCTGGGCCGCAACCAACATCTAGCAAGTGATCGCCATCATTGATTACGGAGACTAGATAACTGGCAGAGTTGTCGGCTCCTCGCCAGCGATGCGACGCAAGTACGCTTGAGTCGTGACCATGAATATAGGTGTTGGCCATAGAGGCTCCTTTCTGCTGCTCACTCCCTAACTAGCGCCTCGACACGGCTGAGACTAATCTCGTCATTCGTGACAGATCTGCGTTGGAGAACATAGCTGGTGACTATTGTGTCTTACTCACCCGTAGGAGTGTAGAGAGCGATCGTTATGTTCGGGTATCTTTTGATTGCTCCGGAGCGATTATTGGATTCGTGATCAGGCTTGGTATGCCAGCTATATGCCAACCCTATGATACTGGTGGATCAGATTCCACGATTAGTCGTCTAGACGATGGGGCCCACTACTGCTACTCTCCAGGTAAGCACTCTTAAACGAAGTTTCCAATAATGCCTATATGACGAGGTTAGTGCCTATTGGGGTGGCAGCACAGGAGCTTGGGGTACACCCGATGACTCTACGGAGATGGGAAGCAGAAGGACGTATCGATCCTCCTATACGCACACAAGGAGGCAGAAGGCGTTATGACCTATCTAAGCTTCGTGCTATTGCTCCTCATAAAACTCCATCCACCAGGGCTACCATCGCCTATGCCCGCGTGTCAACCAGCGGTCAGAAGGATGACCTCGTTCGCCAGGTAGCTTTGTTAGAGAGCTATTGCGCCGCAAACGGGTGGAGCTATGAGATCATCTCCGATGTAGGGTCAGGACTGAA
>DAHXNM010000148.1 GCA_027365375.1 Ferrimicrobium sp.
CAGCGTCATACCGGTTGGCAGCGTAACTCCTGGCCGAGCCCAGGGCACCTTGTCACCTACCTGAAAGTTCCAGGCTCCACAGACCACCGACTTGGCCTCGCCGATGCCATCATCAACCAAGGTGGCGCGAATCCTATCCGCTCCCTCAATCGGTTCGAGAGAGACGACCTGCCCAACAACCACGCCATCTAGTGAGGCAGGAGCATGTTCTACTCCCTCCACTACCATCCCAAGCGCGTTCATCGCATCTACCAGCTGGCGCACGCCATCGTGGGTCGGACCAACATGTGTGGCCTCGCCTACATCGAAGAGCTCGCCGAGATCGATAAACTCGGCCAACCATGAAAGCGTAATTCTCACAACACTCCCCTCATCTGTGCTAGCACTCTGAGATCATTTTCGGGCAAAATCCGCATATCACCTAGGGCGACCTTCATCTGCGCTAACCGATCGATGCCAAATCCAAAGGCGAAACCGCTGTACTCCTCGGGATCGATCCCGACATGAGCAAAGACCTTCGGATGTACCATCCCGGATCCACCGAGTTCGATCCAACCAGTTCCAGAGCAGGTTCTACAACCCACTCCCTCGCAGACCGTGCAGGTTATCTCGAACTCAGCCGAGGGCTCCGTGAACGGGAAATAGGCCGGTCGGAGCCGTGCCTGGATGTTAGGGCCAAAGTAGGCAGTGGTGAATGCCTCTATCGTGGCCTTCAAGTGGGCGAAGGTGATCCCGCGATCGACGACCAGCGCCTCCAACTGATGAAAGGCTGGGGTATGGCGGGCGTCAGGGGTGTCTCGTCGATAGACCCGCCCCGGGACAACGGCGTAGATCGGAAGCTGGCGCGTCTGCATCAACCTGATCTGCACCGGAGAGGTGTGTGTTCGAAGCAAGGTTGACTCCGGATCTCCATAGTTAAGGTAGAAGCTATCTTGATTAGCCCGTGCTGGGTGAAACTTCGGGATATTGAGCGCCTCGAAGTTGTGCCACTCAGTCTCGACTTCAGGGCCCTCAGCAACGATAAAACCCATTCCTACGAAGAGATCCTCGAGCATCATCCGGGTCTGGGTGACAAGGTGGAGCGCACCGGTTCCTCGTAGGCGTCCGGGGTGGAGGTAGTGAGCAATATCGTCTCTCTCGGCAGCTAGACGGGCGTTGAGCTCTTGTTCGCCCACTCGCCCCTCGGCGACCTCAATCGCTGCCTCGAGTTGCGCTCTAGCCTGATGGAGGGCTGACCCAATCCTGGGCCGATCATCTGCGGGGACGTTACGCATCGCCTTGGAGATGACGGCGAGCGGAGAGGTGTGAGCATGAATCTGCTCTTTGGTTGCGGTGAGTTCGTCACTCGTCGTCACCGAAGCCAATCTCTCGACGACCTCGTCACAGAATCTCGTCAGCTCCTCCAGGGTCGCATCGATTTCAGCCATGCGGAGGTTACCTTTCTCTTTGACGTCCCTAACCAGGATAAACGCTGGTGCCGATGTTGGGCGGCCGCATTCGCAGTTCAGGATGGAGAAAGCCACAATCGAGAGCCCTGCGAGAGTTCTAGCCTGCCGAGTTCTAGCTTGCGTTGGAGTAACCAGAAACATCAGCGGCCAGGCAACCAACTCGATGCCACGCGCTCTTTTCGTTACGGCTGGGTTATCGCTGCTGAACTGCCACACCCTCGGCTGTGGGAGGTCGCCTATAGCAAAGCACTACCTCCAACCTTCGGGTTCAGTCAATCACCGATCAAGAGCTAAAATCGCCAAGAGGTCCGGGGCTTCCCGTCTTGGAAGGCCTCCAATGCTCAACCAGATGCCAGCGAGGAGGGCCAGGTTTGGATCGCCGCACTTCCCCGGAGGCTGGGGGCGGTCCCTAATCCAGTCATGACCATGGACAACTCTCGACATAAATCAACATGTGAAGAGACACTTGACTGAACTGGCCCCATCAGGTCTAGCTGCCAAATCGACCATCAACTCATCACTAGCCGCTTCATCGATAGCGGCTGGATCCTTTGGAAGCGAATCAGGGTCTTTGGCTGCCCGAGCGGATCGCCATACTAGCTAGATGTTCCAAGAAGGCGTGAAGCACGATCTAGCTGTTGGCGAGGCCCTCGCTCAGCGTCTCGGCTGCGCGCAGTGAAAGAGAGCGATCGACCCTGCTACGCCGGCATTGAGCGACTCGACCTGGGGATTCT
>DAHXNM010000166.1 GCA_027365375.1 Ferrimicrobium sp.
GCCACACGTACTGGTAGCAGGTTCGACCGGTTCGGGCAAGTCATCGTTGATTAATTCGCTGTTGACCAGCCTTCTAGTTCGTAACACTCCGCGAGAGTTGCGGCTGATTCTTGTCGACCCAAAGCGGGTAGAGTTATCGCAGTATAACGCCTTGCCTCACCTACTCACGAGCGTGGTCGTCGACCCTAAGAAGGCGGCTCACGCTCTTAATTGGGCTGTAGACGAGATGGAGAGGCGTTATGACATTCTCGCTCATTGGGGGGTGCGCGACATCGTTGGCTATCGCGAACTCATCGCCTTGTCAGCTGGAGCTGACGATCCAGACGAGGGACCACCTGAGGAGCTTCCCTATATCCTGGTGGTGATCGATGAGCTAAACGATCTCATGATGGCGGCTCCTCGTGATGTCGAGGACTCGATCTGTCGTATAGCTCAAAAGGCACGGGCAGTCGGAGTTCATCTGGTCATAGCGACGCAGAGACCGTCTGTCGATGTCATCACTGGAGTTATCAAGACCAACGTGCCCTCGCGTATTGCGTTCGCTGTCGCCTCCCAGACTGACTCCAGAGTCATTCTCGACCAGCTTGGTGCCGAGAAACTCGTTGGTAAGGGTGATCTTTTGATAGTGACGGCTACTAGTTCGCAACCGCGACGGCTGCAGGCGCCGTGGGTGTCAGAGAATGAGGTCGCCGCTGTGGTGGGCCATTGGCGTCGTCAGGGGGCGCCAGCCTACCTTGACGAGCTCGACAAGGTGGAGGATCCTGGCAGGCCCAAAAGCGACCTCGCCGCTGAGGTCGATCCACTCTTTGCTACGGCTGCAAGACTTATTGTCGAGACGGGCGCTGGATCCACGTCTATGTTGCAGCGCAGGCTCAAGGTTGGATTCGCTCGCGCCGGTCGGCTTATGGACCTGTTGGAGGATCGTGGCATTGTCGGTCCTGCTGATGGTTCAAAGCAGCGCCAAGTCTTAGTCACGGTTGAGGAGCTCGAGGAGCTCGATATCTAGTCGGGCTGCCGTGCAGTTGATCTGTCAGGTATTGTCGGTTTGTGTAGTCGCTGGTGGGTGTGTAGCTCGGGCGGATTCATGCTACTCTCACCAAATCGCGTCTCTAGGCGGTTATGATGGTTGGCCTTGACAGGTACGGACAAGTCGCATACGGCGGAACAAAATGGAGGACGTGAATGGCGCGAGGTGACCAGTGGGTGGCGACGAGGGGTAGTCGCCGAAGTTACTCCGGACGGAATTCTACGATGGTGGTTCGGCGTCTTCTCGTCGCTGTTTTAGTCTTGATCTTGATCTTAGGACTGGGATCTATCGTCCAGCTGGTGCGTGGAGTTCCGAATCCTACCTATACGCCTTCGCTCGCGGCATCCTCCACTATCCCGGGAACGCCACCGACGGTGGCGTGGCCATCCAAAGCAGAGGCGGCTGCCGAGATCCTCGGCGTTGGCCTTCTTGGCCAACACGGGACTGTGCATGAGACCGAGATTGCCTCGGTTGCCAAGATGACTACCGCGCTCTTGACGCTCAAGGCCCACCCGATCTCGCTTGGAGAGAGTGGTCCCAAGTTGACGATGACGAATGCGGACTATCAGACCTACGTTAACGATAAGAACGCCAGCGATTCCGTCGGTGCGATTAAGCCAGGAGAGGTCCTCTCTGAGGAGCAGTTGCTCGAGTTGCTCTTGATACCGTCGGCCGACAATATTGCTACCGTGCTCGCGAGGTGGGACGCAGGCTCGGTGAGCAAGTTTGTGACCGAGATGAATAGCTACGCACAGAGTCAGGGGTTGCACCATACTCATTACGGTGATCCGAGTGGTGTGACTCCGTCAACGCTCTCCATACCCCGTGATCAGTTGAAGATCGAGGCTCAGTTCATGGCCAATCCTGTGTTGGCGAACATCGCGTCGATGCCTCAGGCGACCTTGCCAGTCTGTGGAACCGTCTATAACGTGAACTATGTCCTAGGTCACGACAACATCGTTGGTGCAAAGACCGGCTCCATACTGACCGGGAACTTTGCAATGGCCACCCAGATCAAGGTAGGGCAGACGCAACTCTATGGCCTCGGCACCATTTTGGATGTGGGCGGGGTGCAACCGCTGACCAACGCTCTCAATGACGGTAAGGCGATGGCTAAGTCGCTACAGTCGATCCCTCGCCAGGAGACGGTTCTGCGTAAAGGACAGGTAGTGGGCTATCTAGATGTTCCCGGTGCTCACCCGGATCCTGTGGTGGCAACCGAGACGGTGACCGAGATTGGATGGGCAGGACTCTCGGAGTCGTTCACACCCACGCTGGTGAAGTCGGTCTACGGATTGCCAGCGGGAGCCAAGGTAGGCTCTGCGACCTTGACCGTGGGTGAGCAGCTTAAGATAGTTCCGTTGAAGGTCGCCAACGCCGTCGCACATCCGTCTATTGTGTGGAGGTTGACCCACTTCTAGTACAGGGGATGTGACGTGGTTGGATTCAAGAGTGTCCGAGTCCCAGGTTCCTCGGCGAACCTGGGACCAGGGTTTGATACGTTGGCCCTTGCGGTCCCTTTGTTTCTGACGGCTAGGGCTTATCAGGCAGACTCCTTCGAGGTTAAGCTGCATGGCGAGGGGTCCTCCGAGGCGGTCGCAGGCAACCATCTGATCCATCAGCTTGTTATTGAAGTCCTAGGTCACGATCGTGTCGGGTTGATCATCGACTCGGAGATACCACTTACACGCGGACTTGGCTCTTCGGCTGCGGTGACTCTAGGGGTCGCAGCAGCGCTTGGTCATCCCGATCCTCTAGGAGTAGCCCTAGACTTTGAGAGTCATCCAGAAAACGTAGCTGCCTCCTACTATGGTGGTGGAGTGGCTGCGCTGGTGACCTCTAGTGGACCGGTGATTCGGCGTATCGCCGTCGATCCACTGTTAAGGCTCGTCGTGATCATCCCTCCCGATCGGCTTGCGACAGAGGCTGCGAGGCGGCTCTTACCCAAGACCGTCTCCTTTGGTGACGCGGTCTTTAACCTCTCTCGCGCGGTGCTGTTGGCCTCTTCGCTGGGCCATGTCGAGGATCTGACTCCCGAACTCTTTGAGGATCATCTCCACCAAGAGGCACGTGCGGCTGCCTTTCCTGAATCACGACAGCTGTTGGCGATGCTTTTGGAGTCAGGATGTTTAGGGGCGTCGTGGTCAGGTGCCGGCACTATCTGTGTTGGTTTTACCGACGTCGATGGGGTCGAACGAGTACATCAGCAGATGGAGGAGGCCATGCACTCAAGCGGGCTCGGTTACCAAGTTCGTTCACTCGCCGTAGATCTAGAGGGTCTTGTAACCATTGGCGAGAACTGAGTGCTCGATGCGCTACATCAGCTTTGTAAAGCTAGTAAACTGATCACAGATGTCTAGTCCACAGCGCCTCATCTATGGCCCTTCTGCCATAGCAACACCTGCGAACGCCATTACGGTGTTGCGGATATGCTTTGCGCCTGTATTTGTGGTGCTTCTCATCTCCTCGCCTACCTCGATCGTTCCATTTTGGCTGTGGTCTGGACTAGCGCTCTCGGACAGTGCTGATGGTTACATCGCTCGCCGCCAGGGAGTGACCCGCTCTGGAGCTTTTCTAGATCCGCTCGCCGATAAGATTCTGGTGTTTGCAGCTTTTGGTGCGCTCTTTATTCTGCATCGCGTCGATGGCCTGCCGATTCTCATTATGGGTCTTAGAGAGATTGTTGTCTCGGTCTATCGTACCCAGGTGCTGGCCTCTGGTAAGAGCCTTCCGGCACGGATACCTGGTAAGTTGAAGATGCTGGTTCAGATTGTCGTTATCGGACTAGCGCTTATTCCCTACTTTGGCGAACACGATCGCTCGGCCATCAACCTTTTGGCGTGGGTTGCTGTGGCGCTCGCGCTTGTGAGTGCGGTCCAGTACTTCTTAGATTCCAAGAGCATCAAGGCGTAGACGTCGTTGAAGGTGGCCGTAGTCGCGATTGGCACCGAGCTATTGCTCGGTCAGATCGTAGATTCGAACTCCGCACGAATTGGGCAGGCGTTGGCTGCGAATGGATTCTCCTCCTACCTTCAACTCAAAGTAGGAGACAACCACGAGCGTATCGTAGCTGCGCTCAGA
>DAHXNM010000167.1 GCA_027365375.1 Ferrimicrobium sp.
ATCGAGGCCAGCGATACGGCGAGCGAGGTAATTCGCAAGGCGGACCGCGCCATGTACGACCGTAAACAGATGCGAGCCTGTTGATGGACCCAATCGAGGTGGAGTTTAATGGAGTCGCAGACGGCAGCCTCTTAGCTGATGTCATGGCGGCTGTAGGCGATGATTCCATTGGCTTTCATGAGATAGCTGACATCGTAGCTAGGGATAGCGTTCTAGCGACTGAGGTAATGCGGATGGCCAACTCACGATACTACGGGCTTGCAGGGGTAGTGCAATCTCTTCAGTTCGTTTGTGCCGTAGTTGGTGCGCTTGGGCTTAGAAGTATTACGCTCACTGAGCTCGGTCGGCGAAGGGGACGATATCCTAGTGAGCTCAACACCATGAGCCAGGCGATAGCGGCAAAAGCCGGTGTGCTCGCCAGGGCTCAGGGTCTCGATCCACAGGTGGCGATTGCTGCGGGTCTTTTGGTGAACCTAGGGAGAATCCTGATCGCCCAGCAAGATCCTGTGGGTTTTGCAGAGCTGTCTCGTTACGATTCTGACCAACGCGAGCAGATCGAACTCGAACGCTACGGGGAGACGGCGATAGGGGTCACGTTGCGCGCACTCCAACATTGGAGCTTTCCGGAGGATTTTATAGCCTCGGTTGGTCAGCAGGGAGATGATCCGTTGGGGGGCATCTTGAAGCTGGTGGTGCACGAGGTCCAGGAACAGATGGACGTCGAGATGAGCTGCGCAGGGGATCCGAGTTAGGCTACGATTAGGGCTATGGGGTTCTATCGTTTAGATTTTGCTGATAAAGCACTGCAGGCTTCTGCTTCTCCGTTTGAACTCGAGGTAACGCCGCAAGGTCTCAGTCGTTATCGGCATGCACCGGTGTCGATGGCTTCGACCATCGACTACTTCGACCAGTTCTCGGAACGCGAGTACTTGGTGTTCGAGGAGCAGAGGATCACCTATGGCGAGGCCAAGGAACGTATCCTTGCGATCGTGCGGGCGTTTGCAAGGGCGGGTCTAAAACCTGGAGATCGTGTTGCAATTGCCATGCGGAATTTCCCTGAGTGGGTATTCGGATTCTTTGCGATAACGGCCTCTGGACTCATAGCAGTGCCGTTGAACGCCTGGTGGTCAGCTGATGAGCTGCTCTATGGTCTTCGGGATTCTGAAGCCAAGCTCGCGCTGGTAGATCAGGAGCGAGCCAAGATGCTCGCCGGTAGGATCGATCTGGGACTATGGTCGCTTGATCTCGATGATGTATCGGACCCGTCAGTTGTGATGTTGGACACCTGTATCAAGGCCGCTGTATCGGAGAACACGCGCTTGGTGGAGGTCCGAGGCGATACGCCAGCGGCCATCTTTTATACCTCCGGTACCACCGGACGTCCCAAAGGCGTCATTTTGACTCACGAGAACCTTCTGCAGGCGCTCTACAATGCACTCTATCTTGGTGCTCGCACGATCTTGCGGGCTGGCGGTGATCCCAGCGCAGGTGGGGAGCAGGCGGTCAGCCTTGTGAGCATCCCTCTGTTTCATGTGACCGGATGCGTTGCGGTGCTATTGCCAGGCACAGCCACTGGTGCGAAGTTTATTTTGAGCCGACGCTTTGATCCACTCGAGGCACTTGAGTTAATTGAGCGTGAGAGGGTTACCTCCTTTGGTGGTGTCCCGACCGTAGCTCAACAGATCCTGCGACATCCAGAGCGTGATCGATTCGATCTCTCTTCGGTCAAGGTAGTGAGCTACGGAGGTGCGCCATCAGCACCTGAGCTTGTTCGCACAATTGAACGCACCTCAGCAGAGATAGTTCCTGGAAATGGCTACGGTTTGACGGAGACGGCAGGACTGGTGACTTTTAATAATGGGGAGCACTACAAAGAGAAACCAAGTTCAGCGGGACCCGCGGTCCCAGTGGCAACGATCAAGGTGGTGGATCCGTTCGGTGAAGAGGTGCCTGATGGTCAGCCAGGGGAGCTACTGGTGCGAGGATCGACTGTTTTCGCGGGCTACTGGGGTAAGGATGCTGAGTCGAAGGCAGTTTTCGACGGCGACTGGTTTCGAACTGGTGATATTGCGGTTATCGATAGCGATGGCTATATGCATATCGTCGATCGGCTGAAGGATCTTATCATTCGTGGCGGCGAGAATGTCGCCACGGTGGAGGTGGAGGCCGCTATCTTCGAGTATCCCGGGGTTGAGGATGTGGCTGTATTCGGATATCCAGATGATGTTCTTGGAGAGCGGGTGGCAGCGGCGATCGTTGTCCAGCCATCTGTGGAGATCGATCAGGAGAGTCTACGAACCTTTCTTCGAGATAGGCTTGCTGGTTTCAAGATTCCCGACATGATAGCGGTACGGACAGAGCCACTGCCTCGTAATGCAGCCGGTAAGTTGCTAAAGCGAAGCCTTCGTGAGGAGTACTTGGGATAGCACCCGTCAATCTAAACTCCTGGCTGACATGGAGCGCCTTCACTAGCCGAGGCTTGCGACAGTCTCGCTGGCGTAGTTATGGGTTCATGGATGCGCGGAGGGCGACTCAATGGCTGGAGAGTGGAGAAAGGAGTGTCTAGGTATTCGGGAGTGATTCAGACCTACCTGACGACTACCGTGACAATTTAGGTGTCGACGGAGCTCACCATTGGTCAGCGAGTTCGACTGCTGGTAGATCACCCACCTCATCCTTTGTGAGGTTGAGTTGGACGCCATCGTCAAGGCCGGTCACGGCTCCGATCGGAATGGCAACCGTTTTCTTACCCCATAGGTGGCCTTCGTCTAGGAGGACGTGGGTCACATGATGATCTCGAGGGTCGACGACCAGCCCCTGTACCTGTCCGATTGGGCCGTCGATGGCATGGACGTGCTCACCGCGACGGACCTGAACCTCACCGACTGGGACACGGTCGGAGGTGATCGGCTGAGGACCGTCACTCATCCCCATGCCCAGCCCGTAGTAGGGATGGGACATCATCTGGTCCTGCCCATAGCCCCACTGTCCATTTGCCCCGGGCATGAACTGGGTTTCTTCGGCGTCCTCGATATGTTCGAATTCAGCGATGGTACAGCGCAAGTGAATTTCGGATCCAGAAGAGATCACGAGATTGATCGGGACGAGATGGCCCGTTCTTTGACGGTGCTTGGCCTCGACGACGAGATGGGTAAGCGTCCGTGCGATGGGATCTACTACCACGCGTCGCAGCTCGCCACAGCTACCATCGCTACAGAACACCTCGTTTCCAATGGTGAATTCGCCGGTCTCGCTCATGATATGCTCCTTGATTTTCTTAGATCACACAAGGCTGTTGTCATGTCATTTCCCTTCCGTCGTGGCAATGCTCCCTCGACTCTGTAGTGATCGTTCGACTCGCAAACACACCGCGACCAAAACAATGTTCTGCTTGCTCTGGACTTAAGACATTGATCGGTAGTCAACTCCTCAACCCATCGGCATTTTGCAGATAGCTCGTGTTCGACATCCTACTAGTTGTTGTCCGTTCATATTGTGAGTGGGCGAGGCGTCAAAGAAGACCTACGCTGAACCGCCGCAGGTGTCGACGCTCAAGGTGCAGGCGGCCTCCTCGTTGTTAAGCCGTCTACCACTGAAAACAGTTTCTGTGCATGGACGCAGTGTCCTGACATAGTGCTCGGGCTGCCTGGGCGGTGGAGCGAGTTAAGGTAAAGCGAGCGCCGTGGAGCCGGACCGACCAAGACTACCTAGCCAACGATTGCACAGATGTGCTCAAAGTGGCTTGACCGCATAGCCAATGCATCGAATCGTCAACTCAACGTACAGTCGCGAGACCTTTCATCTAGCCCAGCATGCTGAAAAGGTTTTGCATTTAACTGTTAACCGGGTGGCTGGGCTGCCACAATTAACAGATGCCCAAGTATGAGGATAAGCGGACGACAAAGAGCGGTCTGTATCGTGCTAGATCTAGTCTTGGCTCGGACACATCTGGACGGGCTGATCGGAGCACTTGCTCACTCGTGGTTGGCGCTCTTACAAGAATTCGGCTTCGATCAACGAGGGGCCTCTTGATCGCCATGCAGAGGCGAGTGCGTCAATCAGTTGGCCGACCGTACTCGCTCTGGTTGCTGGGACACCGAACCCTGTAGCAAGGCGGGTGTGATCTATCGATGGAGGGCTAAGCGAAAGAAGGCGCTTGGCGCCCTCAGTCTCTGCGTCTGACCCGAGACGGGCCAGTTCGAAGTTGAGAATTCCGTAGCTTCGATTGCTGAGAATTACGGTTGTAATGTTGAGGGCTTCAGAGGCATGGTTCCAGAGGGCTTGTGGTGTGTATAGTGAGGACCCATCGGCGATCAAGGCGAGCACATGTCGTTCGGGAGCTGCGATGGCTGCTCCAATCGCTAATCCAAGGCCGTGACCGATTGCGCCACCGGTGAGCGCGGGTAGCCAGGTGTGTACGGGCGCGGTAGCGGTTGCCTCCTCGAGGTTTAGCCCAAGGGTGTTGCTCTCGTCGACCACGATGGTATCAGCTGGAAGTAGTTCAGCAATCAGGGAGGCAAAGTTAGCAGGATTAAGTGCGGCGCCATCGTTGGCTTTGGTTGCTGGTTCTCTAGAGGTTGAGCTCGATAACGTTGGTTCCTTCTCGTTCGGCATCAGGGTGGCGATGCTGCTAATGGCGGCACTTGGATCAGAGGTGAGCGTTATGATCTCGCAGTCGTCTGCTACGAGACGGTCAGGAAGGTGGGGATAGGCAAAGAACGGGACTGGTTTAGCACCTCCAGCGATGACTACTCTGCGCGTGTTCTCTAGGGCGGAGATTGCCATCTCTGGTAGGTAGGGGAGGCGTCGTACTAGCGGTGTGCCAAGGCCGCGATCCATACGAGCAGGAAAGGTATTTGCCCAGACGGTGAGGTTCTGGCGTCGGGTTAGGCGTTCGAGAGTCTCATGCCCCTCGACTCTCAAGAGGTCACCACCGACGATGACGGCGGTCCCATCGGGTTCGGTGAGTGCTGCCGACGCACGCTCGAGGGTAGCTTCGGGAGTCTTCAGAGGTGGGATCGGTGGTCGTTGCAGCCGAGAGACGTCGCTAGTGTCACTCCAAGAGAGATCGCTCGGCACGATTAGGGTTACGATCCCTGGCGTTGCATCGATGGCTAGGTAGCCAGCGCGGGCCGCGCTATGTCGAGGGTGTTCGTTCTTGGTTACGTGGATCACCGCTTTAGAGAAGGTACCGGCGAGGCTGTCGATGTCGGAGGCGAGTGGGGGGTCTTGGTCGGCGACTCCTTGGCTATGGTCACCAACGACTACGACGATGGGGGAGTGAGCACGCTTTGCATTGTGCAAGTAGGCGATCGCATTGGCAAGGCCGGGTCCGAGGTGGAGCAGTAGCGCGGTGGGTTGGCCACTAATCCGGGCTGCACCATCGGCAGCTCCTGCCGCGACCGCCTCTGTAAGAGTGAGTACCGGGCGAGGGACCGGAGCCTTTCCAAGGGCGTCAACGAAGTAGATTTCGGTGGTTCCAGGGTTGGTGAAGATAAGCTCGATGCCTGCGTCGGCCAGGCCGGTGAGGATGTGTTGGGCTCCAGTGGTCATAACAGCTTTCCCGGGTTGAGAACGTTAAGAGGATCGAAGATTGACTTGATTGATCGCATGAGTGACAGGCGAGCAGGGTCTTCATGTTCGAGCAGATATCCGCGTTTGGCGAGTCCTATGCCATGCTCGCCCGAGACTGCACCGCCAAGCTCTTGGGCGAGTTCAATGATCGCATTAGCTGTCGCGTGACACTCGATTGGATCGGGTTGAAAGAGTGACAGATGGACGTTGCCGTCACCTACATGGCCAGTTCCAACCAACAGCGCGTTGCTCTCGCGAGCGCAGACAGCTGCACCTTTGAAAAGCTCAGCCAACTTCGAACGCGGTACCACGGTATCAAGGATCACGTTGGCACCTAGCTTCTTTACCGTCCAGAATGCGGACTCACGTGCACTTATGAGTCCTCGGCGCTGGGTATCATCGAGTACGTACTGTTCGGTAGAGTTATTGCCTGTGAGTACCTCAATCAGAAGATTGGTCTGCCACTCGAGGTCGTCGTGATTCATCGACTCGAGCTCCACCATTAGGTACGCTGCTGCCGTGGATGAGACCTCAGCCGTGACGCCTAGGTTGATTCCGGCGTGTTCCGCCATGGCGCGCAGGCCCGATGCCTCTATGTATTCGAGGATGCTTGGCAGCAAGCCACGGCTGGATATGGAGTCGACTGCGACAGCGACCTCCTCGAACTCTCCAAAACTAGCCAAGACCAGGGTACGATAGTGAGCTCGTGGGCTGAGACGCAGGAGCACCTGGGTGACTAGCGCTAAGGTGCCCTCGGATCCCACGATGAGTTGGGTTAGATCGTAACCGGAGCTTGTCTTCACGTAGGCTCCACCGGATCGGCTACGCACTCCGGCTCCGGTGATGAACTCAAGCCCCAGCACGTTGTGCCTTGTCACCCCATACTTCATCGCGCGCATTCCGCCAGCATTAGTGGCGACATTGCCGCCCAGTGATGCCGACATCTCACCTGGGTAGACCGGGTAGAAGTAGGGAGTATCTATTAATGCCTGTTCGAGCTGGTCAAGAGTGACGCCAGGTTCAACCGTAGCAGTCTGGTCGAAGGTGTTGATGGAGAGGATCCGGTTCATTTTTTCAAAGCTGCAGACAACTCCATCTTCTACCGGCGTTGCTCCTCCAGACAATCCCGTCCCTGATCCTCGAGGAACCAACGGGAGTGACTGGGCGTTGGCGTAGTCAATCAGCTCGCTAACCTGATTGCTGGACGTCGGAAAGACTACCGCTATTGGCTCCACTGGATCGAGTTCGAGGGTCTCGTCGTGGGTGTAGGCATCAGGAATGGCGTCAACGAGGGTGTAGCCATCTCCAACGATCATGCTCAGGTCATGATTCAGTGCCTGCCTTGCCGAGTTAGTCATTCCCACTACCGTAGCACTAGATCGCTCTCAGTGCTGGACGGCTGGCGGCGCCTTTAGTCCGGCTGATGGTCTGTGGCCAGTTCCCGAAGCTGACTCTGATGATGGCGTTTGTCAACGTAGAGTGCCTTGTCTGCCAGCACCATGGTTTCGTCGAGACTAGAGGAACCTATCCAAGGAGCGAGCCCAAAGGAGAATGAGCAGGGCATCGCTGACTGAAGTCGCTGTAGCTGTTCGAGCAGGACCTCGCGTTCCATCGAGATAGCGACCATCGCGAACTCGTCACCACCTATGCGGGCGAGAATCGTCTCCCTTGGGAGGTGTTGCTTGAGGATTTTGGCTGTTTGACGGAGAATCTCATCGCCTTCTAGGTGGCCATGTTGATCATTTATCGTCTTGAAACCATCCAGGTCTAGCAGTGCGACATAGGTGGTCTGGTTGTTGCGCTGAACTCCTGTTGCTAGGGCCAAGCGAAAAAACCCCGTGCGATTCAAAATTTCGGTAAGGCCGTCAGTCTCCGCCCGCCGGCGGAGAGCTCGTATTAGAAGTTGGAGTGCTATGCTTGCGCACCATGCAACCAGGAGGATGCGAATTGTTGTAAACCAAGGGTGTAGCACTGACGACAGCGCGGTAGCGATGATTACTCCCACCGTCATCACCGTCGCTAG
Organism: Ferrimicrobium sp.; assembly: GCA_027365375.1. GTDB lineage: Bacteria > Actinomycetota > Acidimicrobiia > Acidimicrobiales > Acidimicrobiaceae > Ferrimicrobium. The sequence continues at coordinate 7,598 of DAHXNM010000167.1, forward strand.
GGTAAAAAATGATCGTGCTGTCGCGAAGCAGGCAGCGTAGACGGCTATCCAGGGGAGGGCAACGAGATCGGTCGCGAGACCGATCTGGGTGTGCGTCACTGTGACCAGTGCCGAGAGTTCAAAGACCATAAAGATCAGGATGGAAAGTTGAAACAAGGGTCGTGATCCAAGCCTCCATCGTAGAATAGCTACTGTGAGCAGAGCGTTGGTGATGCTAACGCTGAGGTTTAGTCCAGTCGGTACATTCACACTCATAGGCGTGAGGGCGACTAGAAAGCAGGCGATGGCGCCACCTGCACTCAGTAGACCT
>DAHXNM010000128.1 GCA_027365375.1 Ferrimicrobium sp.
AACGTTTTTGCTCTTAGTCGGCATAAAACTTCCATTCTTGAGCTGATTCAGTGATGATTTCGGCCGCCTGCTCCAACAACTAAACCCTCAAATTCTAATTTTCGGGAATTTCTTGGCGTCGCCAACCAAGAGGTCTGGCAGCATCAGCACCTTGTTACACGCATCTTGTCAATAGAGCCACAAGATGAACCAGTGTTTGCGATCTCGGTATCAGTTGGCAACGTGCTGTAGTAAGTTCCATCCAGAGACCCTATTCACGCGCATTGCTTGAGGGTAGATCGGGTGGATCACATGAGGTTCACCACTCCACCTTTATTGCTTTACTGAGAGCCAGCATCACTGCGGCCGCCAACTGGTCATCAAGTATTCGCTATGTGAGACACAAGGATTCACAATGGTTCATGGGCGGGGTACTTGCCATCCTGATATTTTTCTTGGCCTCCTTCTTCCCTGGGTAATACATAACGGTAGGGAATTACCCGCAAAGAAAGGAAGCGACATGACAAAGCCAATAGACGGAGCCGCCAACATGATCAGGGACCTCGACTGGAAACTTGAATACCTCGTCGCTCTCGACGCTGATGCAGTTAGTCGAGGTGCAAAGGAGGCAGGGATGCAAGAGGTTGAGGAGGATCTCGCCAGGGCGGTGGCGTTTGAGATAGTGTCTCGTTGCAACGACTTTGAACATGCCGGCGCACATAAACTCATTGCATCGATTCTCGATGAGTTCACTCCTGGCAAGACGGGCAAGGTGGCCAAAGAGATCTGTTCCTGGTTGCACCAGATGGTGGATATGCTCCGTGAGGAGGCCCGCCCTAGAACTGAACTTGAGGCGCGCTATGGCTCTCTATTTTTTCTCGATGCCCAGTTCTCGTGTAGCTTCACCAGTGATACCGGTCCTGCTCGGCTCTTTAGTATCGATGATGTCGCATCCCTCATCGAGCGTGATGATCGCGCTGAGGGAGGGCAGCAACAGCTATATCGCAGTATCATCAGCCGTCTTCTCGTTGCTGGACCCTACCGTGAGTATCGATTCCGCGACGGCACCGTTGGAGCGCTCATGAGGCTCGCTAATGCGAATCCTCACTTTCGGTCAGTGATTGAGTACATCGCAGAGGCGATAAAGCTGGCAAGTGATCATAACCGGCCCCTAGCGCTGCCTCCGATCTTGATACAGGGTGCACCTGGGATCGGCAAGACCTATATCGTCAACCAGATCAAAGAGGTGCTAGGAGTCGTGGTTCGCTCGCTCGCTCTCGATAACCTACAGCTTGGCTCCACCATCGCCGGTGCCGATAGTCTTTGGGCAAACTCGCATCCCGGGGTTGTCTTTGATGCCCTAATAAACGGGGACCACATTAGCCCGATCATCGTCCTTGATGAGATCGACAAGGCCTCCCCTAATGCCACCTATGGGGACTCACTAGGGTCATTGCATACTCTGTTAGAGCCAGAGTCGGCCAAGAGCTTCACCGATGGTTGGTTCCAGCTTCCGATCGACGCCAGTAGCGTGATCTGGATTGCTACGGCCAATAATCTTGATCGCCTCGATCCCCCACTGCGGAGCCGATTCACCATCTTTGAGATTCCCTCGCCGGATGTGTCAACGCGAAGGTTTATCACCAGCTCGCTTGTGAATCGGCTTATGGAAACATATCCGGGGATCGAGTTCACCGAGGAGGCACTAGCGCTTGTGGAGGACCTGTCATCGCGACACCAGCTCAGAGTGCTCACTGCTGCCATTGCGCGGGCCAATTGGCGCGAGACCGACTGGGTGGTAGAGGTATTTGATGTCGAGGATGTACTTGAGCGCGAGCGGTCGGGTCGAAAGCTGCGTCGTTCCCTTGGCTATTAGAAGTTTCATCGATCCTATCCGTTAGGGTTCCGATAGGACGGCCACCAACGAAGTCATAATCGACGGCGAGTTGTTGCTCTGAGTATTCTGGCAAATACGAAGACGTCTCGACCCTGGTTTGAATTACGACGGCCTTTGAACCCGGGTCTCCTACGCATCAACCGTCATTGGCTACCCAGAGCACTCACCGCCGATCATGGATGAATCAACATCCGAAGGTGAATGCGAACCTAGAAGGGATCCTTACACTCGTCCAGAGGGGTCGTTGGCAAGGCTGCAAGGATTGCAGACACCGAGAGCTTCGAGGTGCGCCTTCAAGAAGGATTCTTGGGAGAGCCTACAAACGCTGCATATGGTGTTGGCAATAGTAAGGTCTTGGATGGCCAAGCTCCATGACTGCACAGACTGGGTTGATCAACTTTAGCAACTGATTGTGCAGCTTTTTCGCTCCAGTTATGGATTTTCTGAACATGGTGGTGGACGAAACTCGATTTCAGCTATTCTCCACGATGATCTGGTCTCCCGAGTAGCAGATCTGGGCCCCGACGCTCGTAGCACTACTAAATGCAGGTCTCAGCTGATCTACGCGCTCGTGTTCGAACCTATTCGTGATAGCGTTACGTGGAAACGCTCGATCCCACGTGCCCTTTGATGGCCACGGCGTCTCAAGCGATTCGTTAGAGACTCTTTGCGCACGGCATGGAGTCGGTCGCGATTTGAGACACTCTACTTAGTGATGGAAGAATGGAGTTCATTTGCCACGACAGACTCAGCAGCCAAAACCACTCATAACCGTGAACGAAGCAGCCATAATGCTAGGTATGTCAGGATCTACCCTTTATCGAAGCATCGAACGAGGTGACTTTCCCGTGCAGGTCTACTCGATAAATGGGATTAGGAGGATACCGCGAGTAGCCATCCTAAAGATGATTGCCGGAGAGCTCGACACAGGCCAGCTACCCTAAAACTGCTTAGAGCGGACTGCGGCGGTCGTTCGTGTCGGCCTCGGTCTACCTCCAAGCCGATCAGGCATATCTCTGACAATTCAAATTCAACAGGAGATGTCTCCTTTTCTCTCGTTGCCGCCTTGCCTACAGCGACGCGTGTTAAGTTGTGACTGCGCAACTGATTTCGCGATGAGACGGGTTCGAGGGGACGAACGTCTACCTCATGGTCCTTGTGCAAACAGCCTGTGGTAGGACCAATCATCCACGACGAGTCCCCGATAATTTAGTAGTGAACTGAACTAGCTACTCATTGCCGGTAGTCCCGATGGCGCTGTAGGCCCTCCTCCACAGTTGCCAATCGACGCCGCCTTGTCAGCAAATGCGACTGCCTGTTGTTGGTAGGAGTTGGCGGTGGAGATATAACCATTCATGGAACTCACCGCTTGATTGATAGCGGTCTGGCTCTGGCTCACCGAAGCATTGACGTTTGTGGTCGATGGTGTACCTGAGGGAACATATCCAGGGATCGCTGCCTCCGCATTCGCAAGCTGTGTTGCGTCTGATTGGAGTTGGCTAACGGTGGATTGGAGCTGACTGATGGCCTGCTGGACACTTGAGATGTCCCCGGCGATACTACCGACGTCACCTGACACAGCACCGGCATCACCTGACACAGCACCGGCATCTCCACAAACCCCGTTCCCGCTCCCGGTGCCGTATTGGTCTACTGCCTGCTGGGTGGTGGCGTAATCGGATTGCGTGGTACCGAGATCACTCTTCTCTTGTGCGAGATCAGACGCAGTTCCCTGAACATCTGATTGGAGTTGGTTTATGGCTCCCTGTGCATTGTTAATGGCGGCAGTCACTGTCCCAGCATCTGACTGAACGCTTTGCTGTAGCGCTGCTGTTGCCTGCTGCTGATCGTAGGCGTTGACATTGTCAGCAACCGTGGATCGAAGCTGGCTCAAGAACCCGTTGTACTCACCTTCGGTTCCTGGCGCGAAAGTAAAGTTCGTGATAGTGCCGCTACTGCTCGGAATTCCAATGGAGAGCGCAGTTGGGCTGACTGTACCCGAGAACTGGTTACCGTTGATGGTGATCTCGATTGTACCCTTCGAAATTAGCCCGCTCACACTTGAATTGCTGGTGTCGATATGCCGGCCACTCGTTGAGATGTATGCCAAGGTGAAGGTGCCAGTAAACCGCGAGCCCCCGTCGGAGGCCCACTGGATCAGGCTATCCTCGCCATCGTTGGAACTCCCGCTCACCCAGGATGTTGGAATCGACACGGGTGCTAGCGCTTTACTTTTGCTGGCTCCAATGTGGATAGCGGTTGGCTTTGCGGAAGACGCTCCGCAGGCGGCTAATAGGAGCGCACATGTGACTGCTATGCCGGCGCCTAACCCTCTATGAGAATGATTACCCATTTGCTCTCATCATAGCTCTGTTGGCAGCCATCGTAGGATCGACTCATCGAGAGGACGAGCCCTAGCGAGCTCAA
>DAHXNM010000185.1 GCA_027365375.1 Ferrimicrobium sp.
GCCAGACGGACCTATACACCCAATGGACCGCTACCGGGGGCTGCTTCCCACAAAGATTGGCAAAGTCGATTCTCGGCGCCGGGGGTCTGAATAGTTACTAAATTGGTTAGTGGTGAGTTGAGGAGTGGCATGGCCCAGGCATCAGATTGGCCCCAGGAACCTCGCTTGCGGGGTAATGGCCTGATGCTAGATTCGGGTGCGAGTGCTGGTCTGGCCTGGAGTCTTCGTTCAGATCGTGGCCTAGTACGCGAGTCAAATGAAGATTATGCCTTTGTGGTTGACGCAGACGAGGGTCAACACGAATCACTATTTCTCGTCGCCGACGGGCTTGGGGGTCATGCAGCGGGCGAGGTCGCGAGCCGGTTAGCAGTCGAGACGGCGGTGATGGCTTGGCGATCATCTCCTGACAAGCCGACGAAGGCACGGCTCCGGAGCGCCTTTAGGATGGCGAACCAGGCGATCTTCGATGAGGCACTTAGCGCTCATCAAAATGGAATGGCGACCACGTTAACGGCACTGGCGATCTCTCCCGATATGGCTCTGGTGGCCCATATAGGTGATTCAAGGTGCTATCACATTCGCGGTCGTCGAGTCGAGCAACTCACGACCGATCATTCCCAAGTCGGAGAGATGATGCGTCGCGGTCTCATCTCACCGGCTGAGGCCGCTAGTCATCCTGCACGCTCGGTACTAACCCGCTGTCTAGGTCGAGAGTTCGCCATAACACCGGATATTACACAGCGACCACTCCTAAAAGATGACGTTCTTCTACTCTGTTCTGATGGGCTCTGGGACCTTGTCTCACCTCAGGAGATGGCGCTTGCGCTCCAAAATGAGGATGGTGACCCGGCGACTCAGGTGGCCAATGTGGTGGAGGAGTTGAACAAGTTGGCCATCTATCGTGGCGCACCCGATAACGTAACGATCATGATAGTTCGAGTCGAGAAGCAGGTGTGTTCGGTGCAGTTGGCTGCCTCCTCTGGCCGTTGGTTTAAGAGGTCGTCGTGAACCGTCATCAGGCTGGCGATTCGGTAGACGGCTTCGTCCTCAAAGAGCTGCTTGGAGAGGGCGCCTATGCCACGGTTTGGCTTGCGCTTGATTTCCGTAGAGAGGGTGAGGTGGTGATCAAGTTTCCGAACCCTGAGCTCCTCGCCGACCCTCAGCTCTATGCTCGTTTCAACCGTGAGCGCACACTCGCCTTGACACTGGATCACCCAAATGTTCAGCGAGCTCTGCCGATACCAAGGCAGTCGAGTGAGCCCTACTTTGTCTATGAATATGCGGCAGGTCGCAGCCTTCGTGCACTGATGTATGAGCGAACACGCTTGAGCCTTGATGAGGCTTTAGCGGTTGGTGAGCAGATTGTCTCTGGGCTCGCCTACCTGCACGCGCACGATATCGTGCACCGCGACCTTAAGCCCGAGAACCTCATCGTCTCGGCAGAGCAGGTGGTGAAGATCAGCGATTTTGGGAGTGCCGTGAGTCTTGGTGCCCGCCGCCTGACCTGGAAGCACTTTACACCAGCCCAGGGTACTCCAGACTATATGAGTCCTGAGCAGATACGTGGATTACGTGGCGACGCCCGTAGTGATCTCTACAGCTGGGGAGTCATCATGTATGAGTTGCTAACTGGCATAGTGCCCTTTGAAGGGGACAGTTGGCTAGCGGTGATGGCTGGCCATCTGCAGGAGACTCCCAGGCCGATACGTGAACTTAATGCCACAGTTCCAGCCGAGATCGAAGCTATTGTTATGCATAGCTTTCGCCGTTACTCGGAGCATCGTTACCAGAGCGCCGAGGAGCTGCTTGGCGATCTCGCTAACCCTAACCAGGTGGCCCCAGAGGTATTCGACCTTTCTCCTGAGGTGCCGATGGGGGAGGGTCAGCTGACTAGCACCCGGAGCTATCTTCGCCAGGCTGGTCTTGTTGCCACTGGCTTCGTCGCCGCCATCATAGTGGTGGTTGTGATCGCCTTGATTATCAAATAGGAAGGAAGGATGTCCGAGTGATTCAGGACCTTGGTAACGGTGACCATTTCACCTGGGTGAAGTTGGTGTTTACCGATCTCAGCGGAACAGCCCGTGCCGTGCAGATTCCCGAGGCAGCCTTCGAGAGAGCGATGAGTGAAGGAGTGCGGGTCGATGGGTCTGCACTCGAGGGTCGTAATCGGATGATCGAGACCGATCTCGTACTCAAGCCGGATCCCACTACGTTGCTGCCAAGCGGTGATCATGCAGGGAGAGTGATCTGCGATCTGTTTGATGATGATGGGAGACCATGGCCACTCGATCCTCGCCACGTGTTGCGTCAGATGGTGGCTACCACCGAGGTCGTCTCTGTCGACTGGATGGGAGCTGCTGAGCTCGAGTGGTATCTCCTGCATCCAGACCTGAGTCCAGTGGATGGTGATGGATATTTCTCTTATACAAGAGGCGAAGGCGAGCGATTGCTCGAGCGCACTGCACTGAAGCTTGGCGCACTTGGGTTGTCGGTGACTGCGGCACACCACGAGGCGGGGCCAGGTCAATACGAGGTCAACCTGAAGGCAGCAACACCGATGCTGTTGGCGGACAGTTTGATTACTGCTCGAACCGTCGTCGCCGATATGGCGCATGAGGAGGGGCTAATCGCTACTTTTATGGCCCGACCGCTTAACGACCTCCCCGGTTCGGGGATGCATGTTCATCAGATCTTTGCCGGCTCGAGTCCTTCTGAGGTAGAGCATGTGGAGCGGGTGGTGGCTGGTGTCCTCGATCATGCTGGCGCACTATGTGCCTTTAGCGCACCGACCATTAACTCCTATCGACGGCTGCACCGAGGGGCCGAGGCGCCAAGCCATGCGACTTGGGCGCATTCAAGCCGATCTGCCCTGGTGAGGCTGAGCCTGACAGATGGAGACCACGTCTCAGTTGAATATCGAGGTTCGGATTCATCGGCGAATCCATACCTCGTTCTGGCGGCGTTGTTGGCCGCCGGCGAGACCGGGGTAGCCGATGAGGCAAAGCTACCTGCCCCGCTGGAGGAGAGCGTTGAGGGGGTGGGGCTTGCACAAGTTGAGACGGCACCCACGCAGCTCCCGAGGAGTCTAGAGCAGGCGACTATTCAACTCCTTGGTGACGATCGGCTGATCGATTGCTTTGATGATCGTCTTATTGCTCGTTACAGTGAGGACCTGATGGCCGAGGTAGAGGCATCGCAGGGGTACGTGAGTGACTGGGAACAGCGGCGTTATCTCGGTAATTTTTAGCCAGATGTTTCCAGAGTGTGAAGGCTCGGTAAACCAATTGTGTCCTTGACTCTCATCTTTGGCCGGGCCAGTTAGCTTGCCTGTATGACACCGTCGCACGCAAGACCAGATGTAGGTGGGCAATCTTATAGCGTTGGACGCCGAAACACCTCTCCGGTGTTTTTAATGGGACTCTCATTGATCTGGATACTAGCCGCGGCAGTGTGCGGACTATATCTCCACACAAGCTGGCGTCTTATTCCGATAGTCGTCGCTTTTGGCATTGGTGCTCTCTATTTGCGGAGTGCGACTGGAGCCTATCTTCGCCGACCGAGGTAGGGCAACAACTCTGGCATGAATCTGACCGGAGGGTCCCTCTGATGAGTTCAACCCTTATAGTGACTTAGGTGCTGCGCTCGGGGAGTAGACGACCGGTTGGGCTGAGTAGCCCAACCCATCACCTCTCCATTTGAGTCTCTGTTCAGGCTCAAGATGCGGCCATTTAGCCAACTTCCTTTTTTGTTGAGTGCAGTGGAGTTGTGACGGTA
>DAHXNM010000208.1 GCA_027365375.1 Ferrimicrobium sp.
GCCAATCGACCACGCGCGGACCTTCGAGCTATATCCCACGCTCGCTTCCCGATCTGCCTCTTCTAGGATCCTGCTCATCTGCACTCGCGTGATGGTCTGTAATCGCTTGGACGGTATGCGCTCAATCCAGTCCTCCACGACCTTCTCGTCAAACTCATCTGACACTACCCATGTTCTAGGCTCCAAGGCGGCTGTGAAAGTCAGTCCTGGATTGTGTTCCGCCAACTACGCAGGGCTTCTAGGTCGGGTTCGCTCAGGTCGGCCAAGGTGAGAAAGGCGGGAAGTTGCAGTTGCGATAACGCCGAGCGAAAGGCGTTCTCGGTCGTGGTGCCATGGGAGCGACATAGCTCTTCCCTCGCGTTCTCGTCGTTGTCTTGGTTCTCGGAGGCTGCCCGCAACTCGCCAAGACGGACAGTCTCCAGGTAGTCGTCAACGATGTCCTCAGTATCGGCATCGACAGCTCTCAACAACAGCATCGCGATCATGCCTGTGCGATCCCGTCCCGACATGCAATGAAACAATACCCCGCCCGGTGGAGCATTCAGGATTGCCGACAGAGCCGCACCGGTGCGCTCTGGCATCGCCTGAAGATGAGGGAGAAAGTAGAGTGCCGTGCCTTTGAGCCCGTTGTCCCAGTAGTTGCTCCAGAAGTCCTCGTTGTCCAAGCCGTCCAGATCGACCTGCCGTATCGTCAACCAGCCGGGCCGGGATCCAACATCACAGCTTCTTTCGCTCGGCTGGCGAAGATCAACGACTGTACGTATCCCTGCTTCCCAGATCTGATCCCAGCCCGCTTCGCTCACCCGGTCAAGGTTCTCGGAGCGGAAGAAGACACCCCTCGGCGTGTAGCTGCCGTTGTGTCGTCGAAGGCCACCAAGATCTCGCGCGTTTACGAGTCCGTCGACGCGAAGCGCCCGTTCGCCCGTCATCGATCCGTGCTCGTAATCAAGCCAAGTGGGTACACACTCAGGCGCGAGACGAAGGACGACCGACGCAGTGCCGGTCGGCCAGCCTGCCCACGGCGATCGGCCTTTGCAGACAGCGAAAGGCAACCTGCCTGATGCGTCGTTGATCGTTAAGCGAGAACTGTCATATTTGGCGCGCCAAGATCCATACCACAGCGGCGAGTCTATTGCCCGGTACATCCTCTCGGTCCCGTAGGGCAAGGCTGTATATCGCAACGATTTGTATAGCTAACAGAGAGGCACCACAAAAGCCCATTGTGGCCGTCTGGAATTAACCCATATCGATGGAAAGCCCGTCGATGACACTCCCGGGTCGAGTACGAGTGGACGCTCAGATGTTCGGGGTGATTCACTTGGTACACATACATGCTCATGGCTGCTACTCGTGCTGGGACTCTGGTAGCAGATTCTGGGCTTGTACCGTTCGTGAACGACCATCTCCACCTGATGCGCTTTGGAGGCACGCCAGATGGTGCGCGGATCATGCCAAAGGCTCGGCGCAAGCCTAATTATGTGGGCAACCACGAGATTCGAGTATCGCAGACGCGGGTCATTTGGCTACCTCCAAAACCAACAGGCATGCAGATTCGTTGTTTGACAGCTAGCTGTCCGACGTAGGACCACACCACGAATGCCGTCTGGAGACCATGACCGTGTGCCGTACTCCGGCTTATTAAGGCGCAAACTCGCTGGATCCAGTTTGACTAACACAGAATTGGATCAGCGAATGACGAGAAAAGCGCCAGGTTCTACCAAGTTTGACACCAGGAAGTCGCCCAGCATGGGCAAGGCGTTCCACCGTCTTGTAGTGCCCTAGTCGGGGATATTTTGAACAGGTCCAGGTAGAAGGACTTCAGAGGGGGAGCCTCGTTCAAACGCCATGTCAGATGTCAGACCGAACAACCCTGCAAACCGCCTACTGGCGAGCGGTAATGAGGTTTCGGATACGCTTTGCGCCGGCACCTAAGGACCCGCGCAAGCCTACCAATCCCCACTACCATCCGCCCAACACACGGCCTCGGAGGGTCCCCAAGGTTCCCCAATCCTCTACTTATAAGACCAAGTCTGCGGGAACAAGATACCAGTAGAGGGGAAGTAGACACCCTTGAGCTGGCTTGAGACCGCGTTGATCGTGTAGGTCACCGGCTGGAAGATGACAGGGAGCTGCTTGACCAGGTAGTTGGAGTAGGCCTGCATGGCACTGTCGGCTTGAGATCCAGAG
>DAHXNM010000235.1 GCA_027365375.1 Ferrimicrobium sp.
GCCACGCTCTTCAGCACGTTCAATCATGTACTTAGCGATACGAGCCTTGATCGACCCAGATGGGTTGAGGTACTCGAGTTTTGCGAAAATCCCCTCCTCAACTTCAACAAGTGGCGTAGATCCAATATGAGCCAAGAGATCCGGCTTGAGCTGTGTCGTCATTGACCTACTCTCCCTTTCTTTATTATGCCGTCTTCACCAGATAGAAAAGCTCAGCCAAGCGCCCATCGCCGAGCCCTGCGGCCTCGGCACCGGCGGCGAGCCATCCACGAACCATATCGCGTATGCCAGCCGGATCGGGCAGTTGACTCTTGTGCTGCTCGATGGCTTCGATCTTGGCATCAAAGGTATCGGTCACATCAACGTAGTGTGTTGGATCGGGATATGCCATCAGCGCAACGTCTAGAACAGTGTGCGCCTCAAGACCTTGGGCGAGCAGATCTTGATGAGTGAATGGATTACGAGCATCGGGATAGACAGCGCAGAGTGCAGCTTCGCCAGCTGCCAGATGATCCGGATGCGAAGACCCGATACGCGCAAAATTACGTGTTGGCGACTGGCAGAGTACTCGTTCAGGCTGGAAGCGGCGGATCATCGCGGCTATATCATGTCGCAGCCGCATCGACACCTCGAGCGAGCCATCATGAAAACCGAGAAACTCGACGGTATCAACTCCAACAGCCTTCGCAGCAGCCTGCTGCTCACGCCGCCGAATCATCGGGATTTCAGATCGCGGAATGTTGGGGTCAAAGCCACCAGCATCTCCATCAGTGACTATGCAATACGCTATCTCTATACCCTGCCTACGCCATGCGGCTATTGTGCCGGCGACACCAAAATCGACGTCATCCGGGTGTGCCGTCACCACCAATACTGACTTCGCTGGTTCAAGTAACGCTAAGGACATGAGGAACCTCCATCTTTTCTTCCTCCATCCTACCGTCGCCCTCAATCTGGGCCGGAGCCGATCACAATCGTAGCCAGCTAGCGCCGCATCGTAAGACAACGTCCATGGTGATGGCACACCAAAAAGGATTCGAAGACGGTCCGAGTTCAAGCACTGAACTCGGACAAATGGCTATCTTATGACATCGTTTTCTCTGCTGTCACTCTTGCGCGGCTACCACCCTTGCACTTCTAGCGGAGCAGAGTCTGAAACCAAAGCGCGGCGCTTCGTTGCAGTCTCTATTTGCCTCTTAGAAGCAGCGCTTGCTCATAGGTTCTGATCGACCTCGGTACCCGACGGGTACTCTGGCGATGGTGCTCTCGCGATGTTGTAGCCAGCGCTACCAAACAGGGAACTCCTGCTCCAACAAGGTAACCAAGTCCAGGCGCCCAAAGACCCTGTGTCAGCATGATAGAAGCCTCGCCAGTAAACAACACCAGTGTCATGACCAACGTAAATGGCCTCATCCGTTCAATTGATTCGAGTCGCATTTTCTCAGCAAGTAAGAAAACCGTAGGCACGTCATCAATCCCTAGACGGGAGTGAGGCGCGGACGCACTCTGTCTACCGAACTTCCGCACCGATCTGCGCCACTGGCGCCGTTCAGGAGGTGAGTAATCGCGGAGAGTGAGCGCAAAACTTGTCTTCCTGCGGCGGCCCTCGAACATTCCCATCACGACAAGGTAGAGACCAATCACCAGAAACCCTGGAATTAGGTAGAGCGTGCTCATGCGTGAATTGTAGCCGACATCTCCGACGATTGAATCACTTTGTCTAAAAGCGACGATGCGCGTCCCTCTGGCCGGGCTGCCGCCCAGCCCTCGACTACCCTAAAAGCTCAGTTTGCGCTAGCCTGGAGATATGACCGACTCCGTGAGACTCGCACCTGGTGACAGAGCACCATCATTCTGCCTGCCGAACCAGTACTCGTCACAGATATGCCTCGAGTCACTCGCTGGCAAAGTCAGTATCGTCTACTTCTACCCTAAGGATATGACTCCTGGATGCACACTTGAGGCAACTGACCTCAACGAGATTGGTGGCGAACTTGAAAGTCTCAACATCGGACTACTCGGCATCTCTCCGGACAGCGTTGATAGTCACCGTAGTTTTGCAGAACGTTTCCAGCTTGGTTTTGACATACTCTCGGATCCAGCTAAGGACGTGATGACCCAATGGGGTGCTTATGGAGAAAAAATGAACTACGGGCGCAAAGTGATAGGAGTGATCCGTTCAACCTTTATTCTCAACCCCGACCTCACCATCGCCCATGCCCTCTACTCGGTCAAGGCAACTGGACATGCCAACCGCATCCTTCGCCTATGCGAGGCGATGGCAACGTCACGCTGATCGAAGGGTGATGGTTGCAAGTGAGGATGAAGTATTTGCCTGGAGCACTGATGATCTGCTCCGTTCAACACTGAATCGCTATCAAGAGGGAGCATAAAACCATGTCAGAAGCCGTCATCGTCTCAGCCGTACGAACACCAATCGGTAGAGCTTTCAAGGGCTCACTGGTAGGAGAACGACCCGATAATCTCTCTGGACTGGTAATCGCCGAACTGATGAGAAGACTGCCGTCACTCGATCCAAGCCGGATAGACGATGTAATCTGGGGTGCTGCACTTCAACATGGCGAACAGAGCATGAATCTGGGCCGTAACGTGGCAGCACTCGGCGGTCTACCCAACACCGTCCCGGGGACCACGGTCAACCGGTTTTGCGCATCTTCGCTGCAGTCAATTCGCATGGCCTTCCACGCTATCAAGGCTGAAGAGGGGGAGGTTTTCATAGCCGGCGGGGTGGAGAGTACCACGAGGTGCTCGCTCAAAGGTTTTGACCCCGAGGATATGAATCCTCGCTTTACCGACCAGTCCCGTCCGGACTACATCAACGAGATGTATATCCCTATGGGGCTGACCGCTGAAAACGTTGCCAAGCAGTTCAGCGTCACCCGCGAATCCATGGATGAGTATGCGAAACTCTCCCAGGATCGTGCAGCAGCCGCGATGGCATCAGGGTTTTTTGATCGCGAGATCCTCCCGATTACCTTGAGCGATCAGACGGTGTTGACCCGCGATGACGGTCCCCGGCCGAATACTACGCTTGAAAAACTATCAGAGCTCAAACCGGTCTTCTTGCCCGACGGAACGGTAACCGCAGGCAACTCGTGCCCTCTTAACGACGGCGCCGCCGCAGTCGTCGTCATGTCCGACAGGCTCGCCAACGAGCTCGGTCTAACTCCTCTTGCTCGAATCGTTGGAAGCGCTGTATCAGGATTGGCACCGGAGATTATGGGCGTTGGCCCAATCGAGGCGATCGCAAAGGTGCTCAAACTCACCGGCCTCACCATCGAGCAGATGGATATCGTTGAGCTGAATGAGGCCTTCGCCGCACAGGTACTTCCCGTGGCACGCGAAGCTCACATCTCGATCGAAGAGCAGCTAAATCCACATGGTGGCGCTATTGCACTTGGGCACCCATTCGGCATGACCGGAGCGCGGATCATGACCACCCTGCTGAACGGCCTAGCAACCTCCAACGGGCGCTACGGCCTTGAGACTATGTGTGTCGGTGGCGGCCAGGGTATGGCGATGATCGTCGAGAGGTTATAGAAACTGGCTACCAACCCAACTCGACTGATTCTTGTACGCCACGGCACCACGCCGACTACAGGGAAGATCCTTCCCGGTAGAGCTACTGGGCTCCACCTCTCAGACTACGGCCGCCAACAGGCAAATGCAGTCGCCGAGCAGCTCCCGGTGCGCTTCGGAGCAATCTCGGCAATCTTTACATCACCGTTAGAACGTGCACAAGAGACTGCGCAACCTCTCAGCCTGCGTCTCAAGCAAGCTGCAGTCATTGAACCACGTCTGATCGAATGCGACTTTGGCGAATGGACCGGCGCAACCCTCACCAAACTCTATCGTAAACCTGCATGGCGTGATCTTATGGCCCAAGCTGGCAACTTTCGCTTTCCTGCGGGCGAATCGATTCGTGAGGTTCTAGAGCGGATGACCGACCTGATTGGGAGTATTCGCAGCGAACATGCCGGAGAAACCGTAGTTGGCTTCACGCATGCCGACCCTATCAAGATTCTCGCAACCGACGCGCTCGGAATGCATGTCGACCAGATGCATCGCATCTCAGTAGCGACTGCATCCATGACGACCTTCGTCATCAGCCAGTCGGGGCTTAGCCTAGACTCTCTCAACACAGGATCGATGATTGGAGGATACCCAGCTTGAGCGAATCGATCGACTTCGGTTCCGTAACCCACTTTACCGTCGGGACCCTAGGGGAACCTGGCCATCGCGTCTTCCTCTTACAGGCCGGCTCAGGGACCTTGCTTCTAACCGTCAAGGTTGAGAAGACCCAAGTGCTTGCTCTTATACAGGGACTCGCAGCCGCCGTAGAAGAGCTACCTCGTCCACACGAACTCGCCGGTGATCAAGTACTCCTCGGGGATCCGACTCCACAATGGGTTGTCGGATCGATAGAAATCGAGGTAGATTCGATCACCGAGCTCATCGAAGTTGAGCTCGAAGAGCTTGTCGCCGAAGACGAGGAGCCGGACTCGGCACGCTTTATTATCACGCGTGAGCAAGCCGCACAGTTCGCCATCACCGCCACCCGACTGGTGGAGCGAGGGCGTCCGCCGTGTCCGCTGTGTGGCTACCCACTCGATCCAGAAGGACACTCATGCCCGAGAACCAACGGCCATCGAGCCCCGAGCCTATAGCAGACGAGTATGAGCTCTCCACCGGTAAGGTAACAGTCCTCGGACGGATCGAGGCGAGTTCAAATGGAGCACTGCTAGTCGAGCTCGAAGGAGGAGGCCTCGGCATCTACAAACCAGAGTCGCTAGAGCGGCCGCTGTGGGACTTTAGCGCTGGGCTCTACCGTCGAGAACGGGCAAGCTACGTACTCGCACGTCAGCTAGGACTCGACTTCATCCCGCCGATCGTAATCCGAGACGATCTCCCATTTGGCAGGGGATCTCTCCAAAGCTTCATCGATGCAGACTTCAACCGCCACTACTTTGATCTATTTGAAGAGCCGGATCTGCAAGAAGGGTTCATAGAAATAGCGACCTTTGATATGGTCGCCAACAACGCTGACCGCAAAGCAGGCCATATCCTGATCGATCACCATCGCCACCTCTGGGGGATCGACAACGCGCTCTGTTTCCACTATGAACCCAAGTTGCGAACCGTCATCTGGGAGTTTGGTGGCGCCTCAATCAGCGAATCGCTCCTTGTTGCCATGGCCGAAGCAGCCGATAGCCTGGATCCCGAATTTCGCGAACTTCTAGCCGAGCGCGAACGCAGGACGCTAGTACACCGCCTCCGTGTCGTGTGCTCAATGGGCATGCTCATGGATCTAGACGTCGACGAACGCCCCTATCCCTGGCCGCTTGTTTAGAAGAGCCGCTACAGTACCTATTCTCAAAACAGGACTCAGCGTGACATCCTCCCCGTCCTTATGAACGGGGCATTCTGAGTCGCATACACGACGTCTGGTGGTTGACGCTTCATGGGTCGTTGTGCGGCGCCTTGTTAGACCCAGCGTGCCGGTGTCACTCCACGTCCTGTAACCGCGCGTCCTGCGGCAATTATATTGTTGGCTGCATTGGTTGTATGTACACACGAAATACAACAAAAGATAGCTTGGCTCTCACAATTTCCGTTGTCCATGTTTCCACACCCAGAGCAACCCAGACTGGTGTACACAGGGCTGACGTTTATGACTTGTAAGCGCTCCGTGGCAGCAGCAGCCGTACCACTAAGGTGCTGGCGCAACATACCCCAGCTCATATGGCACGAATCGACCTATTGAGTCCCCGGCCCTCCGTAAAACCCGGGGCGGCCCCGCTTAGACCTCTCCGAATGATGGCTACAATCCGGTCAAGCTCCTAAGGACGCTCAACCGTTCGCCGATTCCTGGTCGAAGTTGGTGCCGAAACACCACTTATTTCGGAAGACCCAGTTTACGGCCCTCAATCCATCAACTTAAACTCTCCTTACTCCTCGAACACACACTGATACTGAGACAAAGGGCTCCCTCCCCTGCAGTCAGTGTGAGCTTGGCTGGAACCGCCAGGGTGATCCCCCAGGATTTGGCCGTCATCAGGGACCGATACGTTTGCGCCACGGCAGGCGAGCTTTACCTAGGCAGAGGCTCGATGATCCGCGATCGCATCACGGGAAGCTGTAATCGAACAGGCCGTCTGCTCACTAACGAGAGACTGCATGTCGAAGGGAGCTAACGAGTACTACCGACTGGGGAGTGGGGACGGTCAACCATCTGGATTCCGATACAGGTAATTATCAGAAAGACACCACTCGGTCATAATGCCTGGTGGACATAAACTCTCGCGAATATCTTCGTAATGACAACACCCTTTCGCCACATAGTGCTAAGTTGTGGAGATACGCCAGGAGATATGTCTGGTGTTGACCTAGAAGGGGGTAAGCAAGTGAAGGTACGAAATGTCATCCGGGGGGGCTGTAGTAGCGGCTAGCGCTGCGTTAGCTAGCCTGGGTGCAGGGATGGGGTTGACGGTATCACACTCGTTAGCTGCTGGCACCGGGGCATCGATGAAAACGATTATTACTTCGAGTCTGGGTTATACGTCAGCTACACAGGTTGGTATTCCTAGCGAGGTGAGCCCTCAAATTACAGGCATTAAACCGATGAATGCGTCTGGTTGCACCGGCGGCCCTCCTGGCCCGTCAGGGGAGTACGGCTTCTGTATATCCATCTCAGGATCGGGGACCTATGTAAACTGGATTAGAACATCCGCGTAGGCATACAATGATGGATGTAGCGTCGCTCAGCTTCTGCGGAATGGGAACGTCATAATGCAAATGCCACAGGAACCCAACACAGTACTGTGTAGGTTCCGGCATATATTGTGGAACAACAGGTACAATGCTGAGCGCCCAGTTTGATTTTTATAGCTCTAGTTGGTTCCACGTCGGCGATGTTGTATGCGCACGCTATGTAGGCACGAACGGCACGTTACCATTCAGCGGAAAGCAATTTAGCCCCGAGGTATGCGAGACTATCGAGTAATCTTGATGCAAATAGAAGAGATCCACCACCCCAATGACTAGCTCACATTGACCTGCGACGAGTGGTTCAGCATAAC
>DAHXNM010000247.1 GCA_027365375.1 Ferrimicrobium sp.
GTCTGCACGGTACGTGTCGTGGTACTACAATCTCCTGGCCCAGGGTTATGTCAACGGCATCACCACAGCCGAGTTGCAAAAGATCATGGCAATCGACCCGGTGACTGACTTTGTCCGCACGTTCTATCTCACAACCAAGCAACCGCGTCATCCAGCCTTGGTTCTAGTTCACAACAACATAGAGGCGGTGTTCGGCGCCCACCTACGGTTTGACAACGACAAGGTGCACTGGGGTGTAGAAAAACGTTATGTGGGCCTCATGAGTAGGATCGCAACAATGGGGGTGCTCTTGGTGTCGGCCTATACGGTACCTCCGTTCATGATCGGCTGGGTCTGGAGAGAACCAGGCAAACCCTGGCGGCGGGCTCGCTCGTGGTTCACACAGCATTACGACCCAACAAGTGACCTCCTACAAACCTGCACCTTTAGTGTGCCTGAGGTTGGCAGCAATTGGAAGATCGCAAAACTCTACGATACCAACATCTACGTCCCTCGTGAAGTTCGGCATGTCCGCGAGAACCGGATCCCAAGCGAAGGCTGGTCAGCCCCGCCGGGTCGTCTGGCACTGCGATCTGGAGCCAAGGACAAGAGTTTGCCTACGTGGTTTGGGTAGCCAATATGTCCTATAATAACATTATGGACACACAGGGAGCGCCACAGATTGCAGGAGAGTTGAGAGTCTCGCTTCCTCGACTGCATCGAATTGTTCATGGGCATCCGGGCGTGAGCTACAACACCCGTGGCCACCTGAGGCTCGATGCGAGTGCTGTTGAGTACCTGCGCAGCCGAGTCGGAGTAATCCCTGAAGTAAGTGGGCTCACTAGAACAGAGACGCAGGTTCTCATCGCGATCTCTCGTCATTCTCGAGGGCTAGTCTCGATTCGCCAAGTCGCACGGGCATCTGGCGTTTCTCCCACGAGCGCAGCGCGAGCCGTTACCACACTCAAGTCACGGAATCTAGTGCGGCAAGACCCAGTTCTCCTCTTTGACGGAGAGGTTGTCAAACGTGAGGTACTCACTATCGCGTGGGGCTCACCCGCATGGTTGACCATTGCCCCTCTGATCGCTCGGGCGGTGCTACCCGAACAGCGGTTCCCTGCGGCATCTAGGCGGTTGCCCCCTCGCCTGGCCTCTACATTTTGGACCGGGGACTGGCGAAACATTGACGTATCTACCGACGCACGGGCGGTAGCCGAACGTATTCTCAACGAGGGTCGCTTTGACCCGGAAGCAATCGCATACTTGGGCACGCTACCAATCGATGTACTAGAAAAAACGATCGAGCACAAGCGACACGTAAGGACCCTTGCCTCCTCGGCCATCGCAGTAGAAAAGCGCGACTGATGCCGGGGCTTCTAAGTAATCCACGGGGTATTCTTCCCAGTGGTACATGCGATGCGTGGGATTCTATTGCCCCACTTCTCCCGAATGGGTCCTATCTCGCCGGCGGCACAGCAGTCGTTCTTTACCTAAAGCATCGACAGAGCAACGATCTCGATTTCTTCACGACCGAGCCGTTGGATGTCGAGGGCCTGCTTGATGCTTTAACCGAATCCAGTCTCTCATTTGTAACACGACGGGTAGCGCCTAAGGGTGGATCCCTTGCGATAACCCTCGGCTCGACTCTCATTGAGTTTACCAATGCCTCTATGGTTGTCATGTTAGAACCGACCCAAAGGGTCTCGGGTATCGAAATAGCTAGCCTCGGCGATCTCCTCGCCATGAAACTTGCGACGATTACAAAACGAAAGGTGTTACGGGACTACGATGACATCCGCGCCATTGAGCAGATTGGTGGTCGGAGAGTCGAAGAAGGGATCGCACTAGCTGCCAGGAGGTACAAGATTCCAGACGACGCAGGTTTGCTAGCTATCGTAAGAGCCCTTGCCGAGGTCGAT
>DAHXNM010000257.1 GCA_027365375.1 Ferrimicrobium sp.
GTCTGACTGCGTCTTTTTTGAATTCGTCGTCAAATTGTCGACGAGTCTTCTCTTTCCTAGTTTTCTGTTCTTCCGTTTCTCCCATACCTATATTCTCCTCGTTTTAAGGGAGAACCGTGTCCCGTATCGTGAGTAGTTTCAATTTGCTAGATCTTCCACAAAGGTTGAATCCTCGCTAGCGTTGATAATGATTACTTCGACTCCAAAATGCTCACAGAGGGAGAAGACAAGCTCTGACCCAAAACGAAGCAGTCTGTCCTTGTGACTGAGCACCAGCCGCCCAACCTCGCCGGAGCAGATCCTGGATACAAGTACCTTTAGCCCACGCTTATGGTAGTTTCAGTCCTGACCCTACATCGGAGATGATCTCATAGCTCCACCCGTTTGCGGCGCAATAGCTCTCTAACAAAGCTACCTGGCGAACGAGGTCATCCTTCTGACCGCTGGTTGACACGCGAGCATAGGCGACGGTAGCCCTGGTGGATGGAGTTTTATGAGGAGCAATAGCACGAAGCTTAGATAGGTCATAACGCCTTCTGCCTCCCTGGGTGCGTATAGGGGGATCAATACGTCCTTCTGCTTCCCATCTCCGTAGCGTCATCGGGTGTACCCCCCAGCTCCTGTGCTGCTATACCAATAGGCACTAACCTCGTCATGTAGGCATTATTGGAAACTTCGTTTAAGAGTGCTTACCTGGAGAGTAGCACTAGCGTGCCCGGTTTTTGCGGAGTTGGGTACCCTCTTTTGTGTCGAGTATGACAAAACCGGCCGCCTCAATCACCGCTCTGAGTGCGTCTGCAGTGGAGTAGTCGCGGTCTCGTTTTGCCCGATCCCTCTCTTCGACGGCTTGGCTGATCTCGGCTGGTACTTCGAGTGCCTCCTGTGAAGGGGCAAGGCCGATCCATTCGAGCATGGAGCGAACGGTAGCTACCTTCGCCGTGGCGGCCCCAACTTGCTGGCGATCAAACAGTGTATTGCCTGCTCGGACTTGGTCAAAGAGGAGTGAGAATGCTGTGGGGGTGTCAAGGTCACTATCGAGTGCGTCAATGAAGGCAGAGAGTGCTTCATCGTCTATGATGCCCGAGTCTCCGCGGTCGAGAAAGTTGTCGATTCTGTTTAGCGAGGATCGCGCATCGCTGAGCGTTGCGTCGGACATCTCCAGTGGTGATCGGTAGTAGGCTCGCAAATATGCGAGCCGGATCGTTCTTCCGCCGAATCGAGTTACGGCATCGGTGAGATCGAGCGTGTTGCCCAATGACTTCGACATCTTCTCCCCGTTCATCTCGACAAAACCCACGTGGGCCCAGTGTCGAGCAAAAGCCACTCCGAGCACCTGAGCTTGGGCCAACTCGTTCTCATGGTGGGGGAAGATAAGATCCATCCCTCCTCCGTGGAGATCGAAGCTTGATCCGAGGATCTCGGTAGCCATGGTCACACATTCGGTGTGCCACCCCGGTCGTCCATAACCCCACGGAGCCTCAAAGCCGGGTTCGGTAGACTCCGCTGCCTTCCAGAGGACAAAGTCAAACGGCGACTCCTTTAAGGGGTTCACCTCAACACGATTGCCAGGCTGCAGTTGATCGAAGTCCTGCTTCGTAAGAAGCCCGTAGTGAGGCACATGCGAGATCCGAAGATAGACACCGTCGTCGATCACGTAGGCGGCACCTGAGTCGAGCATCGCTTGAATCTTTGCGATCATGTCTGGAACCCATTCGGTGGCGTGGGGAGTGGCGTCAGGACGTTCAACCCCGAGTCGATCCATGGTCTCCCACCAGATGGCCTCGTAGCGTTGGGCTACCGCCTGATAGCTTGTAGATTCTTGGCTAGCCTTGGTAAGAATTTTATCATCGATGTCCGTCACGTTCATGACAAGAGTTACGGCAAGACCTTTATTGCGTAGGTGACGACGGAGCAGGTCGTAAGTGGCCATGACACGACCGTGACCAAGGTGAGGTCGATCTTGGACGGTGGGCCCGCAGACATAGAGGGAGAAGGCCTGCTGACCCGGGTTGATAAGCTGGGTGACTGATCCGGTCATGGTGTCAAAGAGTGTGGTCATCGCTCTTTCAGTATACGAGCCGCTTTAAGCGGTGGGAGTGAAGTCGTGGCGCGGAGCCGCGAGAGGAGATGGTTGCTGTGATCAACGTTCCTGACAAGGTCAGCCTTGATGGGCTTGAAGAAAAATGGTCGGCGGCATGGGAGGAGCGCGGCGTCTATCGTTTCGATGACAGTGTCCCTGCGGAGGCTGTCTACTCCATCGATACTCCTCCTCCGACTGTTAGCGGTTCACTCCACATCGGACATGTATTTTCCTACGCCCACGCTGACATCATCGCTCGTTACCAACGAATGCAGGGCCGCGAAGTCTTTTATCCTGTCGGGTGGGATGATAACGGAGTCCCAACGGAGCGACGGGTGCAGAATTACTTCTCTGTCCGTTGCGATCCTTCACTAAGCTATGAACCTGATCTGGTCCCTGACACCGGCTCCAAAGAACTGCGCCCTATCTCGCGAGCCAACTTCATCGAGCTGTGTGAGCAGCTTACTCAGCTAGATGAGCAGGTCTATGAGCTGCTATGGCGACGTATTGGCCTCTCGGTGGATTGGTCTCTTGCCTACACAACCGTGGGCACGCGTTCGCGACAGGTCTCTCAGGCCGCGTTTCTCGACCTACTCGATAAGGGTGAGATCTATCAGAGTTCGTCGCCGACTCTTTGGGACGTCGATTTTCAGACTGCGGTTGCCCAAGCTGAACTCGAGGATCGTCCGGTAGCAGGAAAGTATCACCGACTACGGTTTGGGCTATCCGATGGTGGTGAGCTTGAGATTGAAACCTCTAGGCCGGAACTCCTTCCTGCGTGCGTTGGTCTTGTCGTGCACCCGGACGATCTCCGTTATCAATCGCTGATCGGGAAAGAGGCGTTGACACCACTGTTTGGGGCTCCAGTGAAGGTGATCGCCCACCCATTGGCCGATCCTGAAAAAGGAACTGGCGCAGCCATGGTATGTACATTTGGCGATCTTACCGACGTTACTTGGTGGAGGGAGGGGCAACTACCGTTGCGCGTCATCATGGGCCGGGACGGTCGGCTGCTGGAGAACATCGTCTTTGGTACTGACGAGTTCCCGTCCGTAGATCCGGAGCGTGCCAACGGGTTCTACGCGGAAATAGCGAGACGGCGCAGTGTCGCCGCCCGGGAGCGGATTGCAGAGTTATTAACCGAATCAGGCGATCTTTTGGGTACACCGACCGCTGTGCAACACGCAGTCAAGTTCTACGAGAAGGGGGATCGACCACTTGAAGTCGTAGCCTCGCGTCAGTGGTTCCTACGTCTTCTCCCGCATCGCGATGCTTTTCTTGCACGAGGACGAGAACTTGAATGGCTTCCTGCTCACATGCAGGTGAGGTATGAGAACTGGGTAAGTGGGCTAAACGCCGACTGGAACCTCTCACGTCAGCGATTCTTTGGTATCCCTATCCCGCTTTGGTATCCGGTCGATCAAGAAGGGGAGGTCGACTACGAGCGACCGATCGTTCCTAGCCGAGAGGAGCTTCCGGTCGACCCGCTTAGCCAGCCTCCGCGTGGTTTCGAGGAGGGTCAGCGGGGTCAGCCAGGTGGATTTGTAGCCGATCCTGACGTGATGGATACCTGGGCGACCTCAAGCCTTAGCCCACAACTTGCCGGCGGTTGGCTCGATAACCCGACGCGGTATGCCAAGGTGTTCCCGATGGATCTACGTCCTCAGGGACAGGAGATTATCCGCACCTGGCTGTTCTACACCATGGTTAGAAGCGAGCTAGGGTTCAGCGAGCTCCCGTTTAAACGCACTCTGATCTCGGGGTTTGTACTTGATCCCGACCGTAAGAAGATGTCTAAGTCGAAGGGGAACGTGGTGACTCCGCTTCCTCTTGTAGAACGCTTTGGGGCCGACGCTTTGCGGTATTGGGCGGCGGGTGGTAGGCCTGGAGTGGACACTGCAGCCGACGAGGGACAGATGAAGATCGGGCGGCGATTAGCGATCAAGATCGCCAACGCAACCAAATTCGTGTTAGGGGTTCTCGATCGCACACGGCCATCGACAAGTTCTGTCGTTGCACACCCGGTGGATGCTGGCTTTCTAATGCTGCTTGACCAGTCACTCCGTGATGCTACTGCAAAGCTTGACCGTAACGATTATGCAGGAGCGCTTGAGACGATTGAGCAGTGTTTTTGGGAGTTCTGCGACGACTACCTCGAGCTGGTCAAGGTCCGTGCCTATGGTGATCCTGTGGGTACCGACCTGTCGCTCGTATCATTCTCTGAGGATGGGAAGGCGTCCGCCTTGGCTACTCTCCGCAGTGCGAGTGAACTTTTGCTACGAGCCTTGGCTCCGTATCAGCCATTCGTTACCGAAGAGGCATGGTCCTGGTTCCATCAGGACTCAATCCATCGGAACGCCTGGCCCCAGCCTGGTGAGGGTCCACGAGCGCTTGGATTATCGGAGTCCACCGAGGCACTAATGGAGTCTGACTGTACGCCGATTGAGGTGTTTCGCGCAGCCCAGTCGATTCTAGCCGAGGTCCGTAAGGTCAAGAGTGAGCACAAGGTATCGCCGAAGGCTCCGGTGGACAAGCTAGTGGTAAGTGCAACTGCCGGTCGGCTGAAGGCGATCGGAGATGCGCTGTCGGATCTCTCTGCCGCCGGTGTGATTAGGGAGGTTGAGCTGATTGAGGTCGACGACGCAACGATCATCGATGTCGAGATCGGACAGGGTTAGCATTACGCATTTGCGATTGACGGGTCGTCGGAGCGGCTGCGAGCTCCTCCATGAGCGATGACGGTCACGTCCGTCCGTAGCCACGGCTGCGCCAAGATTGTAGAAATCTAGCATAGAGATCACGGCTAGATCGGACGACTTGCTATCTCGCTACTGAGAGCTATTGGAGAGATCTAGCCACCATGGCTAGTGATTAGCTCGGTAACCAGTGCTTCACGTCGTGGTCGCCGCCCAACAGCTGGCTTCACACCTCGTGCTCTGGTCAACGTGCTGCGTGTTGCTCAGTCGGTCCAGGGGGTCTGCCAACCGAGGTGACCTCGAACGAGAGTGTTGGCGGCTTCTGGCCCCCAACTTCCGCGCTTGTACTCAAGTGGTTGAGTGAC
>DAHXNM010000264.1 GCA_027365375.1 Ferrimicrobium sp.
GTCCTTTCCCTGTATCCCCGGTCTAAGACCCAGTTGGGCACCGCTGCATCCAACAAGACCCACTCGAGCTCGAAGGTGTCTAAGTCCAAGAGTTCGACTTCAGTGGCTGTACCATTGCCGGTCGGGCCGACCTCGGTCACCGGGCCGCTTACGAACTATGGCTATGGGGACATCGCGGTGACCGTTGACGTGAAGGCTCGCAAGATCGTCCATGTCTCGATTGCGAAGTTCCAAGCGCTTGACCAGTACTCGGTCCAGATCGAGCAAGCCGCCGTTCCGTTGCTACAGACAGAGGTGCTAAAAGCTCAGGGGCTCCCGATATCCATAGTCACCGGTGCCACCTATACGAGCCAGGGTTTCGCCTACTCACTTCAGGGTGCACTCAATAAGCTAAAAGGGAAATGATGCTCGCTGAGATCGCTACCATGGGCACGGTTTTTACTCTGTCGATTGGAGATGGAGATCAGGTCGATGGTGGTTGGGATCGCCTAATCGATAGGGCCACAGACGAGCTTGGGCGTCTCGATAGGGTCTTTAGTACCTATCGGGATGACAGTGAGGTGAGCCGCCTGCGACGTGGCGAGCGAGGTGTTCAAAGCTCTGAGGTTGAAGAGGTTGTAGCGCTGTGCGAGCTTGCCAGAGAGCTCTCAGGCGGCTATTTTGACCCGTGGGCGGTGCCAGGAGGTTTCGACCCATCGGGTCTAGTCAAGGGTTGGGCGACCGAGCGTATTCTTCAGATGCTGATCGATGCGGGCGCGATCGAAGCCGTGGTGAATGGAGGTGGGGATATTGCGATTCATAGCAATGAGCCGATTAATGTCGGGATTCGCCATCCGTTCGTTGTGGATCGACTTTGTGCGGTAGTGAGGTGCAATACTGCGGTCGCGACATCGGGCCTCTATGAGCGAGGGTGCCATGTGATTAATCCAACCGGTGGGGAGCTGGGCGCCTTCGCGGCCACCATAGTTGGAGCTCCTCTCTACCTTGCTGACGCACTTGCCACTGCAGTGATAGCTGGAGGTGATCGAGTTCTAGAGCAGATAGGCCACGCGGGGGAGTTCCACGGCCTGCTGATCACCTTTGACGGGATGTTGCATTCGCTACCAGGCACCGTATTATCGCCTGCGCAGGCCTAATACAACGCCAGCATATCCGATCTTGGCTGGACCCATCGCGAGTTCTTGCACCTTCACACCTGACTCGGAGAATGGCTCCTACTCAAGTCAAGAAAACGGGACGCAACCGGCTAGAACGCTGCTGTTCGCGTCTTATCCAGACTGAGCTTAGCCTCGAGATCCGCTGGTCAAAGGTCTTAGATCACTGAGAATTGGACCTCACCAGAACGCTGCAGGTCTTGTCAGCACAGGTGTGAACTGAGCCGATTTGGCAAGGGCAGATACGCAAGCTGGAGCGGATTCAACAGGCCTCCCACTTCTAGATCTGCTGCCACAGATTAGTACTGTGAACGGTTAACCAGCGTTAACTCACAATCTCAAGAAGCAACCCACCAAGGATTGCGGCGTTCTTGTAGAACTGGATACTTTGGTTCTTGCGAGCCGCCTCATCCTCTTCACGCCAGAAGGGGTGACCAACCAGAGTTGTTGCGGTGATGGATGTGGCGAGTCCGAAGGCCGCGAGCTTTGGCTTGATGCCGAGGGCGAGTGCAATTCCGCCGACGACCATAGCTCCACCGTTGAAACGAACGAGTCCCTGGCTGGCAGGCAGACCGGATCGCTCAAGAGCCTTGTGGCGCATGCCGGGTTCACGAGCAGCCCCTAATCCACCGTAGATGAGTGGGGATGCAACCATCGCCCGCCCTAGTTGACGACAGAGTTTTCTTGTTCCTTGACCCACGTGAGCTAGTCCCTTCTTCATGAACTTGTTTTTGTTGTTCTTCCAGTTTAGCAAGCTGAGAAGTCCAATAGCGAACGCGCTCTTGGCGGGTGAGATTCGATCGTTGCTGGGCTCATGCTGAACAACTAGATTGGCAGTGGACTCCGGTGGTTCACGACGATCCGGTCGTCGATCGATGCCATGATCGATGCCATGATCGAATCTATGGTGGAGTCCTGCTACATCGAACTACACTCAGTCTCCGTGGCTATTTAGCCGCGATGTCGCTTGAACTCGCGGCGGATTTGAGGCTGGCTGGGGAGTGCAGAGACACTCGGTGGACGGAGGTCGGCGAAACATGTGCCGGTCATCTATCTATCATTTTCGCATAGCTGTCGACAGGCTTGTCATGAGTGTTCCTTTTAAGGTGGACCTTCTCTGTTCTAAGCCTCTGTGGCAGCGGCCTTAGGCTAAATGCCTCGCCGTAATAGGCCTAGAACAGCAGCTTCCTAGGGAACGAGTCGACGTACGATCCCAAAACGTCCCTCTTGAATCCAAAGACTTTCGAGCTCTGTGAGATCGCCAACTGCCCTTGGCGGTGCCAGCGGATTCGCCCCTGTCACCGACGTCGCCACAACAACCGAACCTGCATGAGCAAGGTCGCTTGCGTCGAACTCAAGGCTTTCGTACTCTGGATAGCTAGCCTTCACGGTCTCCGCCTCCTCGGGACTCTGAGGCGCGAAACGGGCCTGCATCTGGCCAGAGAGGGCGAGGGTTGCAGCAGCAGAGATGATCCCCTCTGGAGTGCCGCCGATGCCCCACAACATGACAGCGCCAGGATCTCCACGCAACACCCGCAGGCTCGCCATCACATCGCCGTCGGAGATCTCGATGACCGGTACACCATGGTGGCGCAGATTGGCGATAGCCTCTGCGTGTCGGGGCTTAGCTAGTATGACCACGGTGGTCTCACCTATCCCGAGTCCGAGTCGTCGCGACACCTTCTTGACGTTCTCGAGTAGCGGTCGGCTGATATCAATAACACCGGCTGCCCTCTCGCCGACGATCAGCTTTTCCAGGTAGTAACCGGGCAGTTTTTTGAATCCTCCGGCCGGAGCTGCAGCGATCACTGAGATCGCCCCCTCTCGGCCGGTTGCTGCGAAGTTGGTGCCTTCAAGTGGATCAACGGCCAAGTCGATGTCGATCGTCCCGGTGCCAAGCTGCTCTCCAACGTAGAGCATGGGTGCGTGGTCCTTCTCACCCTCGCCGGCGATGACGGTAGCCGAGACCGGTAGCCTGCCTAGCTCCTCGCGCATGGCCACTACTGCCGCCGCGTCGGCGCGATTCTTATCGCCAAGACCTACCTCTTCGAGAGTTGCAGATGCGGCGGCCTCAGTCGCACGGAGTAGATCTGAGACGAGATGAGTGGGGTGCCCTAGGCGATAGGAGTCGACGACGAGATCTAGGGCTGCGTCTGCGACCTCGGTAGATGTAAAGCCGAAGTGGGCGGCGACCTCGGCCATCGGCGCAGAGGTGCCAAAGTCGTTGACGTTGTACAATCGGTCGCCAGCACTCAAGAACTGATACCACCCGGTGCCCACGGTGGCCTCCAATACGAGTCGGGGGGTTCCGGTTGGGGCAAGTGCATCCCGGTCGCGAGGATCGATCGCCAAAAAGCGTTCGCGCCATGGAACTGAGATAACACGCGCGTCGATGTCGTCCTCGTCTTTCAGGATCTTGGCGGCATCGATTGCAAGCGTTACCTCAGAGCCGGAGGCTATCAACACCACCTCGGGCGAGGTCTTTGGGTCATCGTAGACGATTCGAGCCCCTGTGGTCGTGAGCCAGTCGATGGCCTCAGTGGTCGGATGCTGCGGAAGGGGTTGTCGGGTGAGGGCGATGACCGTAGGCCTAGTCCGCTCAGCCAAAGCTTGCCTCCAACATGCAAATGTCTCGAAGGCGTCGGCGGGGCGGAGAACGTTGGTCCGCGGAATGATGCGGAGTGCCTCGAGTTGTTCGATTGGCTGGTGGGTGGGGCCGTCCTCTCCAACGGCGAATGAATCGTGTGAGAAGATGTAGATTACACCAAGACCCATGAGTGCGCTGAGCCTCAACGATGGACGGAGGTAGTCCGAAAAGACCAGGAAGGTAGAGACGTATGGGGTGAACCCGTACAGTGCGAGCCCGTTGGCAACAGCTGCCATCGCGTGTTCGCGGATGCCAAAACGGATCACTGAACCGGAGAAGTCAGTTGCTGTAATCGCGTCGAGACTCACATCTAGACCGGTCGACCCGGCCAGGTCGGCGGATCCTCCGATCAGCCTGGGAAGTTCTGGAGCCACCGACTCCAGAAACGCCGCCGATGCAGCCCTTGTTGCCTGGGGAGCCGTCGTTGGTTCAGGGGTCGATAGTGTCTGTTCCTCGGGCTGGTTGTTGCCGGACTCAGGCTGCGATCGGTGAGTCTCGCGCCATGCCTTGCTGATCGCCTTCTTCTCGCCGATCAGCTCTGCTAGGTGTGCCCGCACCTCGTCGGGGACGAGGAATGTCGGCTCGATGGGCCAGCCATAGGCAGCTTTGGTTGCCGCGAGTTCGTCGGCGCCCAGTGGTGCACCGTGGGCCTTGGAGGTGCCCTCCTTGGCGGGCGAACCACGTCCGATGACGGTCGGTGCGATGATTAGGCTCGGGTGCTCTTCGTCAGCCATCGCCTCGCGATATATCTGTTCAATCTCGTCGATGTCTTCGGTGTCGCTTATGGTGAGAACCTGCCAGCCATAGCCTTGAAACCGAGCGATTGGATCGTCGGTGCAGGAGTCGTGTCGCGGACCGTCAATAGTGATGTCATTGGAGTCGTAGCCAACGATGAGGCGACCTAGGTGGAGCGAACCAGCGAGCGAGGCGGCCTCATGACTGATCCCCTCCATCAGGTCTCCATCAGAGGCGAGCACAAAGGTATAGTGGTCGATGGAGGAGTCGTCGGCCTGACTGCGGAGTTTTGCCTCGCCGATTGCCATTCCAACGGCGGTCGCAAACCCCTGTCCAAGGGGGCCTGTGGTCGTCTCCACTCCTGGGGTAAGGCCATGCTCTGGATGACCGGGGGTTCTGGATCCAAGTTGACGGAACCGGCGCAGCTCTTCGATTGGAAGGTCGTAGCCAAAGAGATGTAGAAGTGAATAGAGCAAAGCTGAGCCGTGGCCAGCCGAGAGGATGAAGCGATCTCGATTCGGCCAAGCTATATCATCGGGATCGAAGTTCATCAGCCGAGCAAAGAGGGTATAGGCGACCGGTGCGAGTCCAAGCGGTAGCCCAGGGTGGCCAGATTGTGCCGTCTCTACCTGGTCGATGGAGAGCATTCGAACGGTGGTTACACAACGTTCATCGAGTGGGTTCATTGTCGAGCTCCTTTGTGGTCGGGGTGGCTAGTCAGAAGGTAGGGCTGTCACCCGTCAATCTGAAATCTAGATTGACATGGCTGCTGTTCTTGGGAGCCTTCATTTCACTAGGTTAGGACGGCGCTGCTCGGGGTTGAGGCCGATGTAGCGTTCATGGGGATTCTAGCCACTGGAGGATCAGGAGTGCGCGAACTGAGATTCAATAACTGCCGCGTGTTGTTTTCGTAGCCATCTGGTCGAGCGCCATAAGCTCGCGAATGCGACTCTCCAAGGATGGGGTAGTGTTTTTGTGCACCTCGATTGTCGTGAAGAGGTAGAGGTGTGGACGGTCACCTGGACCCAGACACAGCTGTTTTCGGTCGCCTTAGTCCAGGCCTGGCTACTCTCGGTCGGCCGAGTCAAACCATGCCGTCAGTTGGCGGAGAGGGGTATCTCAGCTCAACGAGTCAATGCGACTAAGATGATGGTTGTAAATGCAAATAATCTCCGGTAGCTGCGACGCTCATACACTGAGATGTTGTGCAGTTGGAGATGTCGATAACAATAGCGAGGCAATGATGACAAAATATATTGGTGGAGAGTTTGCGATTGGCGGGTCGTTGCGTGTTGGCAGGCTCGGCTACGGCGCCATGCAGATCACGGGCCCTGGTGTTTGGGGACCGCCTAAGGATCGCGATGAGGTAAAGCGGGTGTTACGCCGTGCGGTCGAGCTAGGAGTGACATTGATCGATACCGCGGACTCCTACGGTCCTTACGTTAGCGAGGAGCTGATTCACGAGTCGTTGCACCCCTACCCGACGGAGCTAGCGATCGCTACCAAAGCTGGACTGGTGCGCACCGGGCCGGGTGAGTGGGTTCCAGTTGGACGGCCGGCGTATCTACGCCAGGAGGCTGAGATGAGCCTTCGCAGACTCGGCGTCGAACGACTTGACCTCTTCCAACTACATCGTATCGACCCAGAGGTACCGCTGGCAGAACAGATTGGCCTTCTGACTGAGCTCCAGGCGGAGGGTAAGGTCGATCGCATCGGCCTCTCGGAGGTCTCTGTTCTTGAGATCAAGGAGGCGCAAAGCTATGCGTCCATCGACTCGGTGCAGAATCTCTATAACTTGGCCAATCGTCAGTCAGAGGAGGTACTTGGATACTGCGAGGCGGCAGGTATCGCCTTCATCCCGTGGTTCCCGATCCAGACTGGGGCACTCGCTGAAGGCAATGGCGCCCTTGGCGATGTAGCGCGTGAACTAGGCGCCAAGCCTGCACAGGTTGCACTCGCTTGGCTGCTGGCCAAGTCACCGGTCATGCTTCCGATTCCCGGCACCTCAAGCGTGGCTCATGTCGAAGAGAATACGGCTGCCGCTGACATCACGCTCTCAGACGATCAGTTCGTTCGTTTGGCCGCGCTTGCCTCGTAACCGAGGAGGAGCATACTAGGTCGTTTTGCGTTCAAGCAGGCGACTGCCCAGCACTACAGCAACGGCGGCCATCGCACAGGTGGCCGCCGCCGCTATCCAGCCGGCGCTGTAACTGAAACGGTCGATCAAGACGCCGATTATGGTGGGCCCGAGCATGCCGCCGAGGCGTCCGCCGAGTTGAGTCATTCCTGTCGCTCGCGCGGGAGTGGCGCGGTGCTTGTCGATCACGGCGAAGTTGAACAGGCCATTCCACCCCCATCCGATACCGAGTGCGACGACGGCGCTCGGCACTAGGAGCGCCACGAGGCCAAGGTGTTGACCAAGGGCGAGAGTGGCGTAGCCGATAGCCCCGATCACCATCATGATGGCGATAACGGAGAAGTGGGAAGAACCTCGACGGTCAGCGAGAAAGCCACTGGTGATGCGTACAATCACGGTTGTAGCCCCCGCTAGCGCAGCAATTAGACCAGCAGCACTCTTGGATATACCCGCATGGACCGAACCGGAGACCAGGAAGGCTGCCATGCCTGAGGCGCTGAAGACGCCGAGTCCGATGCCGATGGCTAATAGCGTGATTGCGAGCTTGTCGATGGCTGGTGGAGTTTCAACATGCCGTCGAGAGAACTTGGATCGTGGCTGAGACGGGTGGGGTACCAGTATGGCGGTGGCGATCGAGAGCACCGCAGCGAGAGCAAAGGCCCAGCGCCATCCGACGGTTAGCGCAAGAGCTGGGACAGCGAGTCCGCCAAGCAGGGACGCAAAAGGAACCGCAGCCTGCTTGATGCCGAAGGTGGCTCCCTGCCTACCAGGCTTGCCTCTCCTGGCTAGAAAGAGAT
>DAHXNM010000137.1 GCA_027365375.1 Ferrimicrobium sp.
GACAAGATCCATCCGCTCCTCGAGAGAGAAGAGAGGACCAGCCTTTTGAGGGTTACGCATAGCGGCCACCACCACCTCATCAAAGAGTCTGCTGGCACGCTCGACCACCTCGAGGTGACCATTGTGGAAGGGATCAAAGGATCCTGGGAAGAGAGCACGTCTCATCAGAAGTTAACCACCCCATCTTTTCTATTCATGATCGCCTGTTCCCGATCATCCATATGCGACCGTCCATTTGTGACTGCTCGTAGCTGCTTACTCGATACACCCTGACACCATCCAAACTGGAACTCCTCCAGCTACGCCTTCTCGAAAAGCCCTAGACGAGTGTCTCCATAACGACGCCACCACTTCGCCTCCCAACGTGGACCTAGAGTCACCTCGCTAGTAGACTCTACCACTACGAACCGAGCAGGTGGCAGCCTTCCCCCCAGCTCCTCGAAACCCAAGTAACCATAGGGAGGATCGAGGAAGATGA
Source organism: Ferrimicrobium sp. (assembly GCA_027365375.1). GTDB lineage: Bacteria > Actinomycetota > Acidimicrobiia > Acidimicrobiales > Acidimicrobiaceae > Ferrimicrobium. The sequence continues at coordinate 479 of DAHXNM010000137.1, forward strand.
TCCCGAACGCGTCATCGCGAAGCCGCTCGAGACACTGGAGCGCCTCGAGTGCGTAGCACGTCATCCTCGCATCCACCCCAAGGGCAACCGCCTCCTTGCGCACCTGGTTGACAAGGGTGAGGTTATGGTCGTTATAGACCACACGAGGAACACCACGTGAGAGAGCCTCAAAACCAATCGCTCCTGAGCCCCCGAAGAGATCGAGCCACGACATCGTCTCCGGCGATACCCTGCTCGCCAGGATAGAAAAGAGCGCCTCCCGCAGACGTTCCGTCGTTGGCCGGACTCCAGCTGGAATACGGACCCCGAGCTTGCGCCCCCCGAGGCTACCGGCGACAATCCTCACCACTTCGCGCTACCGCCTCGTCGTGGCGGATTCGATAATCGTGGTAGATTCGATAGATTGAGACTACTCGGCCGACAACGCGAACTCCAGCAAGATCTATCGCAGCGCCAAAACTCATTCATAGATCCCACAAGCCTCATCGATCGCACCGACTCATAGGTAAGCCCCCAGTCAACCACGGCCCTAGCTCCTACCTTCCGATCCAGAACTGCACCTCTTCGCGCACGAGGAGGTGCAAGAAATACACAGCCAACCTAGCGGTTTAGCTCATTGAAGGGTAGCGCAACCGCGTTGGAGGTTGCCTTAGCTTCGTAGCAGGAAGTCTGCCTCATCCTCACCGAAGAGAGCCAGTATCATCGCTCGAAGCCTAGGGTGATTCGCGAGCGACCTATCTAGAGCTATAATCGCTCGAGCGTGTTGGCGTGCCTCAAGGACCAGCTCTCGATCACGACTCAATGACGCCACCTTCAGGTCGGTACGCCCCGCCTGGCGACCGCCCAACACAGTACCTTCACCCCGAAGCTCGAGATCTACCTCGGCCAAGGCAAATCCATCCTCGGTGGCCACCAGGGCACCAAGCCGTGCCTCGGCGACAGCGGTCTCGGCCTCTGAGAGAAGGTAGCAGTACGACTGCTCGGCTCCACGGCCGACCCGGCCACGTAGCTGGTGGAGTTGGGCAATCCCGAAGCGATCGGCATCCTCGATGATCATCACGGTGGCGTTGGCAACGTCCACTCCAACCTCTATAACGGTGGTGGCTACCAGCACGTCGATCTCACGTGATCGAAAGGCGGCCATCACCTCCTCCTTGGCTTTGGAGGCCATCTTGCCATGCACCAATCCCAGCCGAAGTCCGGCGAGTTCGGCGTTGTTGAGTCGTTCGTACTCATCGGTCACCGCTCTCACTTGGAGTTTGGCACTCTCCTCCACAACCGGGCACACGACGTACCCCTGGCGTCCCTGGCTCACCTGTTGGCGAAGCAGCTCGAAAGCCGCCGTCGCCTCTGTCGGAGTCCGAGCCCAACGGGTCTCGATCGGACGGCGTCCGGGAGGAAGTCCTTCAATCACCGAGACATCGAGGTCACCATAGACGGTCATCGCAGCGGTTCGAGGAATCGGTGTCGCCGTCATCACCAGGGTGTCCGGAGAACTCCCCTGCTGAAGTGTCACCCGATCGGTCAACGCCGAGCGCTGCTCTACTCCAAAACGGTGCTGCTCATCGACTACCACCAGCCCTAAGGAGGCGAAGGAGAGCTCATCGTTGAAAAGAGCGTGAGTCCCCACGACAATATCTAGATACCCGTCGGCGAGCTCGGCTAGCAACTTGCGTCTGCGAGCTGCAGGTGTTGACCCGGTCAGGATATCAATGGTCACTGGACGAGGAAGCCCCTCAAAGAGGCGGCCAGTCGAGCTATCTGGTGTCTTCGTCTCTGCGAGTAGGGCGCTGATAGATCGGAAGTGTTGATCAGCGAGGACCTCCGTCGGGGCGACGAGAACCGCCTGATGGCCACTCTGTACCGCAAAGAGCATCGCCAGCACCGAGACCAGTGTCTTACCTGAACCGACGTCTCCTTGGAGCAGACGATGCATAGCCTTCTCAGAGGCCATATCCGCAGCGATCTCTCCAACCGCCTCCAGCTGGCCCGTCGTCGGTGCAAATGGCAGACCGGAGAGAAAATCCTCGACAAGACGAGCCTCGCCGGGACCGAAAGGATGGGTGTCATGGACGGTTGCAACCGCCAACGCCTCGCGCTCCGCACGCAACTGGGCGAGCTTTATCTGCAGTAAAAAGAGTTCATCAAATGCAACCCGCCTGCGTGCGATCTGGCGAGCCTGTTCGTTGGATGGAAAATGCAGCTGCCAAAGGGCTTGATAGACGTCGTACATGCCAAGATGACCCCTTAGCGAAGGAGGCAACACGTCCACGAAATCCGAGTAAGTCGAGAACACCTGCGCAACCGCTCTGGCGATGTCGGCGGAGTTTAACCCTGCCGCCTCACGAAGCGAGTACAACGGCACGATGGCCCCTGTCTTGTCACCGATAGGGTCTACCAGTGGATTGGTCATCTGCCGACGACGCCGAAAGAGTTCTACCCGACCAAAAACGGCCACCTCACCGGCGATCGATGCCAACTGCTTAGCTCGATAGGGTTGCCCAAAGAAAGTAAGTGTGATCTTGCCGGAGGCATCTACCAGCTGCGCCTCGACAATAACTCGGCCTCCGCGCGTTGGTATGCGACGAGCATCGACAACACGGCCGACCAGCAGGACCTGCTCCCCTGGCACCGCTTCGCCGATAGAGACCTGCCTAGAACGATCGATATAGCGTCGCGGAAAATAGGTTACGAGGTCGTAGATCGTCTCTACCCCGAGCGCATTGAGAGCTCTGGCACGAGCTGGGCCGATGCCTGATAGCTCCTCGACGCTGAGCCGCGTCAACTCGTCTAGCCTGACTGCTGTCGCCACAGCGATGCACACCTCCACTCGTCTTGTGGCCCGTTGTTAACCCCAGGCTAGTGGCCACTCACTCAGATCACAAAGACTCAAGTATGCCCGGGCCGATGCTGTACACCCGCGATCGATACAACCTGAGTCGCCAGCTAATCGCCAGCCACCTTGGTTTGCGGCTGTCGAATAGAGCCCGCTACCGCCATCATCGAACGATCACTCGACGCCGACTAGGAAGGGATAGAGAGGCTGTTCGCCATGAAGCACCTCTACCGTTAGCTGAGGGTAGCTCTCCTCGACACTACGACTTATGGTGCTGGCTAGATGGGCATCTACCCCCTCCCCCACCAGCAAGGTCACAATCTCTGACCCCTCGTTCACCAGCGACGCCAACAAAGCCAACACCACCGTCTGAAGATCGTCATCGGCGGCACGAATGCCATCGGCGCTCAAACCGATGTAGGAGCCAACCCTGAAACTCCCGTGTTGGTATGTGCCAGCGCGAACCGCTGTCGTGACCTCACCCCAGGCGACCCGTCTGGCAGCCTCGGTCATCCTGGCGAGGTTCGTCGCTCTATCTGACTCCGGGTCAAAGGCCATGAGGGCGGAGAAGCCCTCGAGTACGTTAAGCGTAGGAATGATCTCGACTTGTTTGTCGACTAGCGACACCACCGATTGCGCAGCCGCCTGGATATTCGAGTTGTTCGGGAGCAGGAGAACCGAACTCGAGTTGGCCGACTCCACCGCATCTAGCAGCTCCTTGATGGAGGGGTTCTTTCCTTGTCCGCCCACGACCACCGATTGCACCCCGAAGGATTTAAAGAGTCGCGCCACTCCAGCACCTGCAGCTACCGCTACAACAGCTGTCTGTTGTTCATGCGCGGCCGCGGCTGGCAGGCTGAGGCCGTCGCTAACCCACGACAGCTCATCAATCTGATGTATGAGATCAGTGACGTTGATATCAGAGACCCTTCCGGCCTGAATCCCCGCCTCGATCGAGGGTCCGATCTCATTGGTGTGGATGTGGCAGCGATAGACCCCCTCCGTCCCCACCACAACTATCGAATCCCCAATTCCTGACCAAACCGTCTTCATAGCCTCGATCTGCTGTTCGCCGGACTCAAGAGAGAACATAACTTCAAAACGCATCTCCGACTCACCAGCACTCTCAAGCTCGACGGTAGAGAGGTCGGGTAGGACTGCGTCGGTGATATCTGCGGCATGATCTAGCCATGGGTATAGGCCAGCATCGTCGACCTCTACGCCAAGAGCCTCCGCAAGCGATTCGAGCACAACTATAAGACCAGCGCCACCAGAGTCAACGACACCTGCACGCGCCAGCACCTCTAACTGTTCTGGTGTCGCTAGGAGCGCTCGCCGCATAGCCGCGAGACTCTCACGGATGGTTCCAACTTCAGCCACAGCACCGGCTGCGATCACACTCAAAATCGTGCCTTGCTTCGGGCTCAAGACTGCACTCGTTGCCGCCCTCGATCCCTCGGCAAGAGCCTGATGCCAGGCATCTTCTAACGTGGCATCGCTGGTAAGCGCCTGCAGGACCGCCTGCAATATCTGTGAAAGGATGACGCCAGAGTTGCCTCTAGCGCCCAACAGTGTCGCCTTGGCGATCGTTCGATACCAGTCTGGGCGATCTAGATCATCGAGTTGATCGAGCGCGACTACCCCTGCCGTCAACGTCGCGAGCATATTGGACCCGGTATCCCCATCGGGTACGGGGAACACATTCAACCTATCGATCGCTGGACAATGCCGCTCAAGTCCAGCACGCGCAGCACGCAAACCTCTAGCGACGTCATTGGAACGACGAAACTGTCCTGAATCCACTCAGGGCATGATAGCCTAGAGGGTCGACTAATGAGTCCAGTTGTTCAAAACCGTTTCCGAAGGGAGCCCCAGCGTGGCAAGCGTGTGCGAAATTTGTGGCAAGAAGCCTGGCTTCGGGATGAGTCTCTCGCACTCTCACCGACGTAACAAGCGTCGTTTCAATCCGAATATTCAGAGGATTCGCGTTCTCGAAAATGGGACCTCGCGTCGCAGGAACGTATGCACCTCCTGCATACGAACCAACAGACTGGTAAAGCCTTAACCTTACGATGGCCAAACCACAGCGCGGCGTCCTTTGGCAATCCTTTGGATCGCCAGAAGAGCCCGATGATATATGGCCGTTCCTTGAGAACGTAACTCGTGGACGAGGCGTCCCAGAGGCGCGTCTCCGCCTTGTCGCTGACCAGTACCTGGCCACTGGGGGGTCGAGTCCACTCAACGCTCTAAATCGGGATCTGATTCGCCAACTTGGTGATTCACTTGGCGAACGCGGAGTAGAGCTTCCGATCTATTTTGGCAACCGTAATTGGCATCCCTACCTTGCTGATACCGTAGACGAGATGGCACAGGACGGCATCCAAGAGGCGCTTGTCATCCCCTCCTCTGCGTATAGCTCTTACTCGGGCTGTCGCCAGTACCGCGAAGACCTGATCGGCTGTAGTGTCGCCTTCGACACCCTAACGCTCAAACCATTCTCCCAACATCGGCTATTCTTGGCCGCCGAGGCCTCAGTCATGGCTAGCTACCTTGCCACACGCCCCCCAATCGACGCGAGCACCGCCATCTTTGCGACTGCTCACTCGATCCCCACCGCGATGGCCGCCAGCTGTGACTACCAACGCCAACTCGGCAGCGTCTGCGAAGTCTTGCGTGCGTTGCTCCCCGGCGACGCCCCGATCGGACTTGCCTATCAAAGTCGATCCGGAGATCCTCGAACTCCTTGGCTAACACCTGACATAGCCGATGCAATCCATGCCGGCTACGAAGCTAACCCAGATCTGCGCCGGGTAATCGTGATCCCCATCGGCTTTATCAGCGACCACCAAGAGGTGCTCTATGATCTCGATATCCTCGCACGTGACGCAGCACAAAGCCATGGGCTCGCCTTTGATAGACTGCCCACGGTAGGCGGTGCGCCTGAGTTCATAGAGATGCTCACCGAGTTGGTGCTTGTCTGGAACAGTGGAGGCGACCCGAACGCCGAGATCCCAGGGGCTGAACATCTCTGTAACGATGGCTGCTGTCTCTCGGGTGCTCCACCGATCGCTACGGCACGCTAACCACTTACAGCTGTTAACGCGCTGTCAGATCGGAGCCTCGCTAGTCGATCACACACTAACGGCTCTCGTTAAGCGTAGGCACGGCCACTCGCCCAGCTCGCGAGGGTGTCTCTATGCCAGAAAGACCAAGCCAAGAGCGGCGGCGAAGAAGCTTTGCCTCCGGTGCCCACTGGGGAATCTATCCTACCGACTACGCGGTGTCCCCAGACTCGACTCGTGGCTGGACAGGTTGCTCTACGGGGCTAACACAAACGAGCTGTGCTAACCCCGCCACAGAGGGCTCAAGAACCAGCGTGAACTGCGCGTTCAAACTCCTCGAGCTCAGCCGCCAACCCCTTCGGGAGGTGGTCGCCGAATCGGGCATAATGCTCGCGGATCGACTCGACCTCTTCCTTGAGTTCACTGGCATCCATCGAGAACAGATGATCAAAGGCGTCATCACCAAGCTCAAGACCGTCAACGTCGAGGTCCTTCGCATTAGGGATCTTGCCGAGTGGAGTATCGACGCCTTCCACTCGTCCTTCGAGACGGTCGATGATCCAGGACAGCACCCGAACGTTCTCGCCGTAACCGGGCCAGACAAAGCTCCCGTCGGCTCCACGGCGGAACCAGTTGACGAGATAGATCTTTGGCAACGCCTGCGGATCCTCCTCGGCCATACTCAGCCAGTGGCCAAAATAATCAGCCATGTTGTAACCGCAGAAGGGCAACATTGCGAACGGATCACGACGCACCCTGCCGACGGCTCCTTCGGCGGCCGCGGTCGTCTCCGAGGCCATGACGGAGCCGAGGAAGACCCCATGCTCCCACGACCGTGCCTCGGTTACCAGTGGTACCAACGTAGAGCGCCTACCACCGAAGAGGATCGCTGAGATCGGCACACCATCACGCTCAGGCGCAAGGTTGGGCGCCTCGTAGATAGAGACGGTGAAGCGAGCATTGGGGTGAGCGGCCGGTCCGTCACCGGTATAGGGCCTCCCCTGCCAATCGGTGAGCCCCTCAGGCACCTCCTTTGTCATCCCCTCCCACCAGACGTCACCATCAGCGGTCAACGCACAGTTAGTGAAGATGGTGTTCTTTGCAACCGTCTCCATCGCCACGGGATTGGTCTTGACCGAGGTCCCAGGTGCGACCCCAAAGAAGCCCATCTCAGGGTTCACAGCCCACAGCCGACCGTCCTCGCCACGACGTAGCCATGCGATGTCATCCCCTACCGTCTCCGCCTTCCAGCCAGGACGGGTTGGAACGAGCATCGCAAGATTGGTCTTGCCGCACGCACTCGGGAAAGCACCGGTTACGTAGTAGACCTCATCCCTCGGCGAGGTGAGCTTCAAAATCAACATGTGCTCGGCCAACCAGCCATCGTCACGCGCGGATACCGAGGCGATGCGGAGGGCTAGGCACTTCTTGCCAAGCAAAGCGTTGCCGCCATAGCCTGACCCGTAGGACCAGATCTCCCTGGTCTCCGGGAAGTGCACGATATAGGTGTCCTCCGGGTTGCATGGCCAGGCTATATCCTCTCGCCCTGCGAGTGGATAGCCAACAGAATGAACCGCAGGGACAAACGAACCGGATGCGTCGATCGCCTTGAGTACCTCTTCGCCGACGGTCGCCATCGTCATCATCGACAGCGCAACATAGGCTGAATCGGTGATCTCGATCCCATAGAGGGCAAATGGCGAGCCCACCTCTCCCATCGAGAATGGGATCACGTACATGGTGCGACCGACCATGGAGCCTGAGTAGAAATCGCGCATCATGTCGCGCATCTGGGCTGGATCACGCCAGTTATTGGTGGGACCTGCATCCTCTTCGCTCTCAGAGCAGATCAGAGTTCGGCTCTCGAGTCTGGCCACATCTCGCGGATCAGAACAGGCCAAGTAGCTACCCGGTCGCAGCTCAGGGTTGAGCGCTCGCAGAGTACCGCGCTCCACAAGAGCAGAGACCAGCTGCTCCCTGGTCTCCTGACTATCGTCGAGTATCACGCTTCTCTCTGGCTGCATCAGTGCGATCCATTCGTCGAGCCAGTTGACTACCTTTTGATTGGTAAACTTCATCAGTGCCTCACTCCTCCTACGCCATGTCTGCCATACCCACTCCATCGACTGAGACAGACGATGCACACCAACTTTAGGGTGTGATCAACACAGTAGATTAATTATGCCAAAATAATTGCGGCCGAGACAACTTTTCAATCGAAGATCGGGGTGTGCAGGTGGATCGAGCGTGGGATGAACTCGCAACCGCCGAAGGTATTGCTCGGCGCGCGACTTGGGATATTAGCGGAAAAATCCTCGGAGATGATGCCGCCGTGGTGCCTGACCCGGGTGCCGCTCTCACCATCTGTGCCGATGCACTCGTTCAAGGGATCCATTTCGATCTCGGATACTGGACACCTGCTCAAATAGGCGCCAAGGCGGTGACCGTCAACGTCTCTGACTTAGCCGCGATGGCAGCACAGCCGTTGTGGGTGCTCTCAACCATCGCCGCCCCTAAGCACTTCGACGTCGATCGCCTCCTCGAAGGCCTCGAGGCCCGTGCAGCGAGCTATGGTGCCAGGCTAATCGGCGGAGATCTCACGCGGTCAGAGACCGTAGTCATCTCGGTGACAGCGATCGGCACCCAACTGCTACCTCCGTTACGAAGGAGTGGAGCGCTACCCGGCGACGCGGTATTCGTCACTGGCCCACTTGGGTTAGCCTCCGCCGCCCTAGCGCGTCTATCGGCCGCGATGCCGATAGACGAACGCACTCGGCTAGCACTGCTAGATCCCAATGCACGGCTTGATGAGGGTTTTGCTGCCTCGCGAGCAGGAGCTAGAGCCGCCATCGACATCTCCGACGGTTTTGCCTTAGACCTGCACCGACTCGCGAACGCCTCCGAAGTTGGGTTTGAGATAACCAATCTTCCAGTTGCCGAGGGCGCAACCACTCAAGATGCTCTCGGTGGCGGCGAGGACTTTGAGTTGCTCTTCACCGCGCCCGACCCATCTCGGGTTGCAGAAGAATTTGCCAAGCTAGGAATCAAGCCGCCGCTGATGATTGGAACAGTGCTAGCTGACCGCGAGCATCGCACTTTAGCGGGCGAAGCACTCGACCCGATCGGGTATCGACACTGATCACCTGCGGAGCCTCGATCAGCGGTCTATCTGGGTTCGCTTCTTCCTGGCCAGCCAGCGGTGAAGCTGCCGAAGCTCGCGGGATGAGATTGGCTACACTAGAAGGCGAGGAGGACGACTATGAGTTTGTTTGACAAGGTCAAGGAGCAGGCGCAAACGCTTGGTCAGAGTGCCACCGAGGCCGCCCAAAAGGGGCAAGATAAGTTAGATCAACTCCAGACCAAGCGTCAGCTGGACTCTCTGTATCGCGAGTTGGGTTCAATCACCTACCGTGGCACGAACGAAGATATCACTCCAGAGGTGCAGCGATCGGAGACAGAGCGACTCATCAGTGCGATTCACGCGCAAGAGGAGCAGATAAAGTCGGCCAACACCGAGCCTCCATCAAGCGACACGAGCACGCCGCAAAGTTAGCCAACCGCGGCTCTCTCGTTGTCATGCATTGCCAACGGCGCTGGCGAGGCGACCGAGTATACAGGTTAGGCTGCCAATCAGAGATGATTCGCCCTTGACTCAGTGAGGATCCCATGGCCACCTATCGACCTAGCTATCGGCGCGCCTTAACCATTCCCCTTGTCTTGGCGGTGGTCTTTATAGGCGTTGGACTCATTCTTGGGCAGACGCTCGGCAGTCATCAGCGACTGGTAAACCAACAGAATGAGTGCCGTGCTCAACAGGTGACCGCGAGCATCCCAAGCATTACGGCAGCGTCAAGCCAGCACGCCTCTTTCGAGGTGATAACCATACGCCCTCGCAAGGGCGTCTCCTGCACCCTCACGGGGTATCCAACGTTGGTCACCCACAGCTTGAGTTCCATCGTCGTCACCCATCTCGGACCAAAATTCGGACTCACCGCAGTGACCATAACGATAACCCCCACCGCTCCTGGTGAACTCCTGGTCTCACCCGCGGTTACCCCATACGGATTGCGCTTGCCTGCCACAAACGGCCTGCTCGTTATCGGCCCGAATGCCAAGCCGTCTAGCACGCGCTACAAACTCACACCTATCTTTGCCAGCAAGGATACCAAGACTGTCAGATCGCTCGCCGCCACCGATCTAAGCGTCGGGTAAGCCTAGCCATCGGCTGAATTCACTGACATGCTGGCGCCCTTGAAGGCTGGTATCTTGCATGACTGACGCTCTGAAACTGGGTGGGGATCTGCTGAGCTGGCATGTTGAAGATTGACATGGCCATCTGGAAACTCTCGAACACCTCAGTCCCGAACTAGCCGCTCAGCTCTTGGTACGGACGTTCTTGTAGATGAAATTCGTAGTCAAGATAGGGCATCCACTCGTCACGAACGAGACCCAGGAGAATGATCGCCGATGTCCGACCACGTGGTACTTGTGGTGGTCGATGAAGCACGAAACTGGTCTCCGAGAGCAATCGATCTCGTTTCCGAGAGTTACATGACCGACAAGACGCCACTACATTATCCCAACGGTGTGGCCCACCACGGCTGCGCGGAATCACGTGATCTACGTTCTCCGCAGGAGCGCCACAATACTGACACTGATAGTGATCGCGGGCAAAGATCGCCCGCTTAGTGGGGGCAACCCGTCGAAGATGCGGGACTCGCACAAAGTATCTGAGACGAATAACCGAGGGCTCAGCGATCACCATTCGAGCTGAATGCAGCAATGTTGACGTCTCTAGCACCACGTCAGCCTTACCAACCACAACTAGGCCAATCGCCCGGTGGGTAGAGACAACACAGAGAGCCTCGTAGCTCGCGTTCAGAACGAGGACCCCTGCCACGGCGTTACCTAAGCAACCCCGTCTCGGCACCATGACAACGATGCTCGAAGGCGTAATGCAGGGGAGCGGTCACCGTCGAGCGACCATCGGCATACAACCGACTATCACACATCGACTCTACTCTCCATGGGCACTAGTCTAACCGCCTCCAGCTGGCTCTCTCCCTCGCTGACCATCGAAGGAAGCGAGCGATCTCGCTAGCGCGCATGTTTCGACCCTCGCCGGCATAGGTCTCCATCCGAAACTTCAACCAACTCAGCTGTCTCTTGATCGACCATGGCCGACCGCGCGAGCCCAGGGTAAGTGCCCAGAACTGACGAAATCCCTCGACTATCATCCTCTAGGCTCGCGTGGAAGACCTAATAAGCGCTCGCCAATGATCGACCGCTGAATCTCGGATGTGCCGGCGTAGATAGTACCGGCACGGGCATGCAAAAAGACATCGTCCCACGAACGAGTAGAGTTTGGGGCACCGACGTCATCGGTCCGAAAGGCGGAGGAGCTTGGCCGCCCGACCGGGAGCAGTGCGTCCTCACCAAGCGCATCCACTGCCAACTCGGTCACGAGCTGATGATACTCAGACCAAAATAGCTTGAAGATCGACGACTGTGCACCCTGTTCGGCACCCGAAAGCACGCTCGATAGCCAGCTATATCCCATTGCGCGAAGCGCAAAGAGTCTGATCTGACAATCGATAAACCTATCGAGCAGATCAGGATCATCGAACTTGCCTTTGGATACCAACAGGTCGCCCAGGCGATCGAGTTCTGCCTGGAACCTGATCGGAAGGGTCGCCGCCGTCTCGCCTCTCTCAAAGCCCAACAACGTCATAGCAACCCTCCAGCCTTGATGGAGTCCACCGACTACATAGGAGAGCTTGGAGCGTGTGCCGGTAAAGAAGACTTCGTTGAACTCAGACTTCCCTGAGATCATACGAATGGGACGAATCTCAACACCGTTATCGGTTGACGAATGCAGGCGAGTCGAGCCAGCCACGAGCGAATCATCAGCGCCGGATCCGAGCGGGACCAACACGAAGGAGATGCCCCTATGTTTGGGCGCGTCGGTATCGGTGCGGGCCAACACAAACATCCAGTTAGCCAGGTGCGCCTCCGAGGTCCAGATCTTCTGACCATCGAGTATCAGCTCTTGGCCATCGATACGTCCACGAAGCGCCAGCGCGGCAAGATCTGAACCAGCGTTAGGCTCAGAGTACCCTTGAGCAAACCGATAGCTGCCGTCGACAATCCTCGGCAAAAAGTGGCTTCGCTGTTCTTCGGATCCATGGACCAGCAAGGTATTGCCGAGCATCTGAATCCCAAAATGATCATTGGGTCCACCGGTAGGTACACCTGCGATAGCACTCTCTTGGGCTATCACGATCTCACTTTCGACCGTCAGCCCCCGACCACCGTACTCTTTGGGCCAGGAGACTGCAAGAAACCCATTCTCGTAAAGACGGGCGCGCCACCAGGCAACGAACTCTGGTACCGCCTCGATCTCTAGGCCGCCTACACCCACAAAATCCTTCGGAAGCTCGTCCGCTAGGAAGGAACGAAACTCGAGCCTAAACTGCTCAGCCTCGCTAGATAGAGAGAGATCCACCTCTAGCTACTCAGCCATCACGACAGGAGCACAAACCGCGTCAAGGAGGCCGATAGCCAAGTTACTGGTCCTCACCCCGAAGCTTCTTGCCCATCGACTTGAATCCGCCCTGTTTGAACTGACGTGTTGATAGATCCTGGAGTGAGGCACGCCCTACTCGTCGAAGATTGCGTTCGAAGTACACCGCCGACCCCAGCATGATCAAGAAACCGAATGCACCTAAGACAACAGAGATGGTAAAGGTCAAGATGGTAAAGGCGAGGCCGACGATGAAGCCAAGCGTAGCCCATTTGAGATTTCTGCCAGAGTGCTTATAGACGGTCTCAGAACGAACCCGGTCTGCGAACTCAGGGTCGTTCTCGTAGAAGGTCTTCTCAATCTCTTGGAGAATCCGCTGCTCATCCTCATTTAGCGGCATGACTCCTCCTCTCCCCGCATCCAACCTTCACACGTTGTAACACCCATTATTGTAGTCGTTCGCGTTGCCACGGTCTCTAAAACATCGATCGCATGGCCAGAATTCCGGTGCTCAATGCTAGCTAATCTTGTCAATCCTTCAGGAATGGCCATCGACCACTACCCCTTCTTGTCTGAGCGCCTCTACTTCCTCTAAAGATAGTTCATCAGCTGCACCATAGAGACCAAGCACATCAGCGCTAGCACGCAGTTCGATCACGGTTACCTCCTCAGGTACTTCGTTGATCAGCTCTTCGCTGGATGCCACTCCATGGAGACCCTCCCCTGAAAGCAGCACCCGAGAGGCACCCTGATCAAGAACGCCAGCGATATCAGCGGCCAACCGAGGACGCAGATCCATCCGCACCCATAACTGACGACCAGATGATGCAAGCACCCTTGTCACCAGCGCGGCTAGCTCAGATCGCTCGTGATGGCCAGGTCCTCGAATCTCAAGCATCTACGCACCTCCTCGCACCAGTCGAAAGAGCTCCACCTCACCGGTCGCTCCAACCATCCTGGCCGCCTGGCGAGCGCGTTCAGTCACCACACGACCGAGAGAGTCCTGATACCTAGCCAACTGGGCACGATGAGCACGCATGGCGGCGACCTTCTTTTCTACCAGCCCATCTATGCCTATCCAAGTATTTGGCTCCAGCGTTGCAGCTAGGAGCACCTCAAGCTCCTCAACGGGTTCGCCGGCCTCCGGAAAGTAGGCACGTTGACGCGCTGCAGGAAAGACGGCGTCAAGAACTGCCCATCCGAGTTGGCGGTGATCACGATGGTTGTAATAGAGATCACCGAAGAAGACCGCGGTCGGATCTCCGGTGAGTACTACCTCTGGGCGAAAACTTCTCATAAGCGTTACCAGCCTTCGTCGAAACTCTATCGTATTTTCGAGTTCTCCATCCAGATAGGCGAGCTGGATCACGTCATTGACTCCGAGCACCCGACCGGCCTCAAGAAGCTCTCGAGTCCGTTCCTCGGAGAGGCGTCCCGGGTCATC
>DAHXNM010000266.1 GCA_027365375.1 Ferrimicrobium sp.
GACGTTGCGAACATTGCAACCCAAGCAACTCGCGATACGAATCACCGATGTCCCGGGTTGGCATGCATCGGCTGATGGCCACAGCCTAGCCCTCCATCAGGCTCCAGGCGACCTGATGTCAACCGTAGTGCCCGCCGGCACGAAACGTATAGTTCTCACCTATGACCCGACTCTCCTCCAAGTTGGCGAACTCTTTGCAGTCGCCAGCCTTGCATCGATGGCGCTATATGCAGTCGTCGAGAGATACCCACGCTCACGTAGACGCTCGGTCCAACGAATACGCTCAAAGGGTTAGATAAGGGATAGATCTGTTATCGGTGTATCACACTCTCTCTGGAGAGGAGCTGGGCACAACAAGTCAGCCTCCTCTATAGGCTGGCCATGAGAGTGAGCTCGAATGCGCTAGTGGGCTACCTTCGCCGCTGAAACGGAATCAATGGCTAGCACGGAGCCCAGCATGCGCCTCGCATGATCGGGTAATCCGAAGCCAAGCCCGGCACGCTCTGGGTGAGGCATAAGCCCAACGACATTACCTTCGCGATTTCTTATTCCTGCGATGTCGTTGGCCGAACCGTTGGGATTCTGAACGTATCGCAGGACAACTTGATGGTGCTCTTCGAGGTCTTCAAGGGTTGCATGATCGGCGGTGTAGTTGCCTTCAAAGTGGTTGATCGGGAGACTGAACTCCTCTCCCTCCACCATCAGGTTCGTCAAAGCCGAGCGCGTAGTCCCAACTCTTACTCTGACCTCTCCACACACGAACTTGGGTCCTGCATTGCGTTGCAGAGCCCCTGGCAGTAGTCCGGCCTCGGTCAGCACTTGAAAACCGTTGCAGATCCCCACCACTTTGCCCCCATTGTCGGCGTAGCGCGAAACTGCATCCATAATCGGAGAGAATCGGGCGATCGCCCCACTACGCAGGTAGTCCCCATAGGAGAATCCCCCAGGGATGATGATCGCCCTATAGTCCCCGAGCTCGCGTTCTCGATGACTGACGAACTGACTCACCTCTCCAAGCTCACGGAAGGCACTCTCTACATCGAACTCGCAGTTCGATCCCGGAAAGACCACAATTCCAATCATCGGAGCTCCTCAACGGCTACGATCTCATAGGTCTGAATCACCGGATTGGCCAACAGCCGTTCTGCTAGCTTCTCGGCACCATTTTCGGCCGCATCTTTTGAGTCGTACTCACCTTCAACCTCGAAGGACCTACCAGCATGGACCTGTACGACCTCTCCATAGCCAAGCTGAAGGGCGGCATCATGAATCGCCTTTCCCTCGGGATCGCTGATCCCAGCCTTGGGCATCACCCGGACACTGATACGATACTTCATGACCTCTCCACTCTCATATGTCTTCTAGCTCTGAACGCGGTCTACGCCACGATAGGCACCATGCCCACCTGGCCAATCGTCAAACGAACGATCTGAAAGCGTCTCATACACTTGGCGATAGGCTCCTTTTACGCTCTCGATCAACTCGCTGTTTAGCACTGGTGCCTGACCATCTCCACGAAATCCGTGCTGCGCGAGCCAATCGCGTAGCAGCTGTTTGTCGAGCCACTCTGGACTAGCTCCTGGTTCACCACGCACTATCCGCGAGGAGTCAGGAGTGGCGATCTCATCGGCCAGCACCAGATCGCCATCGACCCAACCGAACTCGAACTTGCTATCAACCAGAGTCAACCCGTGCTCGCTGAACCAAGTGGCTAGCGCGACATAGATGGCTATGGTTAACTCCTCTAAGCGTTGAGCGAGTTCGATACCATGAAGATCACGTAGCTCCAAAGGAGTCAACGGCCGGTCATGTCCAGTCTCCTCTTTAGTCGTCGGAGTAAAGATTGGCTCGTGAAGTCGGTCACCGAAGCCGAGGCCCGCCGGCAGGCCCACACCCTGTACCGTTCCGTCTGTCCGGTAAGCATCCCAGGCGCTCCCGACTAGGTACCCACGGGCCACACACTCAACTGGGATCATCGCTGCTCGCTTCACGAGCGTCGCTCGACCAAGAAACTGAGCCGGGACGTCGATCGGGACATCAACAAAATGGGTCTGGAATCGATCGCGAAGAGCAGTGAACGCGGTGGCACTGATCGCACTCAGGAGCCGCCCCTTGTCGATCACCGGCTCGGCGAAGACGCGATCATAGGCGCTGATACGGTCGGTAGCCACCATCAAGAGCTTGGTCGGGTCATCGTTAACGGCATAGACCTCGCGAACCTTGCCAGAGGCTATGAGTTCGAGTTCCACCGGCTGCCCTCCAACGTAGTGAGACGACCAAAGAGTGGATCAAGGTTCGCCAGAAGTCGGTCGATCGAGGTCAACTCCTCGATCATCAACGCCGGCAACGGGCAGCGTTCGTCCTTGGTCAAGAGAT
>DAHXNM010000138.1 GCA_027365375.1 Ferrimicrobium sp.
CGATGGATTTCGCCGATGCAGTTAGGTTCTCAATCCTTGACGACGCAACGGACTCAGAACGCAGCAGCACAGCGGCAAACGGAGCGATCTCTGAACCCATCTCGGTGTCGAAGCGGGCAATCTCGATGGACGCTTCGGTCAAAAGCTGGTGCACTGGTGGGGAGAGCGGGACGGTCTCCACCTGTGCGATCTCAGGGACGACTGCTGCGTCGTAAGGACCGAGAGCAGCGAGGCGATTCCTGCGGGAACCGGGTATGGCGACGCTGGGTTCCCAATGCCGACGTTCGTAAGTGATAGGTGGCCAAGCTGATGAATAACGATCATTGCTCATCCATCCAGTGTAGTACCAGATAGCCAGTAAGTGTTACTAACTGTCGAGGGCAGTCACACTTCCTGAGCGGCTACGGACCATCACATGAATACAGATGAGCCTGATTCTAGGAGAGGCCGATCGGGAGATAAGGGTACCATTGGCTCCGAGGTCCGCACCCGTGTTTCGGGTAAGCCCCACTCACTGATGTTGAGTGTTGTTCGTTTGACTGTTGGCTTCGAACCCACCCCATGGATGAGTCCCCAGGGTTCTCGCCCCAAGTACCGTTTCTAGATTTCCCAGAGGAGCGAGGATTGAACCCTTCGAGTCCACAACACCACCTTGTGGCATCTGCTTCGCTTAGAGGGCGGAGCTTTCGTTGCCCGTTGATAACTCAGAGTCGAAGTCACTTCAAAGTCACTTCAAAGTCACTTCACCGAAAAGTCACTGACCAGGGGATATGGGGACGCTACCCCTATATGCCCTGGTTAACGAGCTATGAGGAACGCGGAGATAGAGGCAAAAGTATCTCGCTCTTCTCTGGGGGTCAAGAGGTCGGGAGTTCAAATCTCCCCAGCCCGACCATAAATGTCTAAGTCGGATGGGCAAATTCTTTCTCTTTCATTTTCCTAGTCTTCAGCGGTAGCCTATGGCAGCCGGCGTGGATTAGCGTGTTCGATGGCCAGTCCAATGATTGGTTTGATCTCTTCGGCCTCCTGTATCAGAAGTTGTAGCGAGTAGGTCAACTGTATGAGTGGATTTCGGGTGGCGTTAGGTGGGCACGTTCTGGACGATACGGGACGCTGGCTCCGCTTGACTGCTCGGTTGGTGGATAAGGTTCGCCCATCAGGGGTAGTCTTCGTTGACCAGCATCCAGTCGACTCATCGACGAGGAGCCGGCGACGAGCTTAACTGCCGATCGAGTCTGCATTCGTGGAATTCCCGAGGAGACGCCGTTCGCTGTCCTCATAACGGACGATGTCAGCCGCGAAATTGGTCCTCGAACCAATCTTCGAAGCTGACTTCTCGCCGGTAAGCTTTGGATTCTGTGCAGAAGCGCTCTTAAACACCAAGCCCTCGAAGTCCTAAGGACTACTCACAAGCCGAGGGATGGTATAGGTACTCGATGCTGACATCAAGGCCTGCTTCGACACAATCGACCATGACAAGCTCATGGCCCAGATTGAACGTCGCGTCGTTGACCGGCAGATGTTGAAGCTGGCTATACCTAGCCATCCATAAAACCCGGGAGGTTCAATATGTATTTTGAATTGCTGATGAATCGTCCCACAAATGGAACACGAAACGAAATCACACCCAACTCCGGGTCAGAAGCGATCGATAACCGCACCATTTGTACGTGACAGTGAACCTACCCAGGACCACCTGGCGACGGCAAAGCCATGTTGCGTCGGTGGATCCTGGCTCAAGTGATGTCTCTCGACCTGGACGCCAAACGGATGCTGAGAATCGCTCTAACCACACGACCTATCGCGACAGTAGCACTCCTATGACCCGAGTACTAAAGCCCCTGCTAGGAGATAAACTTTCGTAACAGTTCGAAGATGCAGTGCAAGCGTCGTCACGATGTGTTAGGTTCGTACTAGTACCAGATGATAGTTCTGGTAGTGACGATTACCAAAAGGAGGTAATGGTGAGGGTAAGAAACATCGTGGTAGGGGGGGCAGTTCTAGCTGCCAGTCTCGGAGTTACCAGCTTGGGGGCCGGGATGGGGTTGACGGCGAGTCAATCTAGCCTTGCTCAGGCACATTCGGGGCTGACTGTCAGAGGTACCGAGAGTCCTGGTCTGCATGGGTGCGACCCAAGTTCTGGGATTTGCTTCCTCGTGAAGGGCTCCCCGCAGTGAGCGTAGCGATCAGCAGAGTAGGTCGGGATGGTTTAGCGAGTGGGCAATCGACTCTAATGAGTAGGTTAGGTTAACCCCGTGGATGGTTCTGGTGCCCGTGACCATGAATTCGCCATAGGATTGCGACCCAGGCACCAGAGCTTCTTGAGGTGGTTTCGGTGTTACCTTGCTGTCCTGAAGCGGTCTTGGGTCGCTCACGGTGGAGTTCAGGCTGGGTCGTGGTATTAGCGCATCCGAGCGCTGAAATGTGGTATTAATGAGGAGAGTTGACAAACTGGTTGCGACGTGCGGGAGCTGAACGAATCCTTTGTTATTCGATCTTTTGGATCATGAGCAAATGATTGCCACGAAGATCGGCCTCTTCTTGCGAGGGTTGCGGTTTCGCCTTGGAGCTCTCATTTTCCTCTTGGTCGCTGCCGTCGTGGCGATTGCTGGCGCAACCGTGGGACCGATTTACTTGGGATCCGCTCAGGACTCGGTCCTGGTAGGGAGCTTGCACTTTGCTCCTGAGGTCAAGGCAGGTCTGAAAGTGGTGTCGGTCCATGCGTTAGCAAAGAACCGCCTCACGGCGGCGAGAGATCAGCTCCCTACCTTGGATGGCAGGGCACTCTTTGGTAATCCGATCTACACGGCGCAGGTTCCAGCCATGGTGATGGCAACTCCGGGCGTGAAAGGGGAGTTACTTGCGACGACTCTCCTGGAGCGTTCGGACGCGTGTGCCCAACTGAAGCTCGATGCTGGACGCTGTCCGACCTCAAGGGACCAAGTCATCGTCTCACAGCGCACAGCCAGGTATTTGGGGGTGAAGGTCGGGGCAATCCTCACTGTCACCGCAGGACTTATTGCCCCTGGACTCCCTGGGGCAGGGGCAAGTGCGAGCTACCATGTTGTCGGAACGTATGCGATCCCAGATATCTCGACTCGGTATTGGTGGGATGAGGAGTTCTTCACATTTGGAACCACTATTAGCCCAGTGACCTTGGATCCTATGTTCGTTGCACCCGGGTTCTTTGGGGGCAAGGCGGCCTTTGGTACGACGACGGTTGGCGGCCTGAGCAGCTACGAAGGAGTCGACCGGGAGCTACAGATGTCGCTGCGGCCCGAAGTCGTCAATATCCACAACTATCAGCAGAGCGAATTAGTCACTGCGCGCTATCGAACCCAGGTTGCGGCGCGGGAAGGTTTGACTGCCTCCTCCGGTCTTGCGTCACAAATTCGAGCGATCGTCGCCTCCCAACACTCAATGTCCACCCTCGTGACGGTGATCATCTTGGAGCTGATCCTCCTCGGTCTCATCGTCTTTGGAACCCTCATCTGGCGGATGGTGCAATCGAGGATGGGTGAGTTTCGACTCGCCCAACTGAGAGGCGTTCGTCCCAGAAGTATCGTGGCGAGAGCTATCGGTGAACCACTCGTGGTGCTCGTGATCGCAGCCCCACTCGGGTTCCTCGGTGCCTACTTGACGGTATCGATTATAGGACATACCTACTTTGTGGCTGGGACCAAGCTCTACATCTTGCCCACCACCTATCTCGCCGGCTTAGCGGTCATCGTGGCTGCCTTGGTGGTGACCGTGATCGCCGCAGTGACCGTCCTTCGCCGTGGGGTGCTTGAGGCGAGTCGCTCTGTGTTGCGCAACCATGGGCGTTTCCGGGCACTCATCGACGTGTTGACCGTGGTCGTTGCTGCAGTACTTACCGCACAGCTGGTGATAGCCCCGACCAACGGCAACAAAGTTGATCCCTTAGCCGGTGCCGCCCCGGCCTTATTAGGGGCTGGGTTTGCCATCGTTGTGATCGCATTGACCGGCCTCGCACTCCGTGGTGCCCGTCGTCTCACCCGCAATGGACGCCGGATCTCGTGGTACCTGGCGGTTCGCCAACTACGGGCCCGTTCCCCAATGTTGCGCCAGATCATTCCCTTTGGCATGGCACTCGCGCTAGTGGTCTTTGGCTACGGTGCCCAATCGGTGATCGCCCGTCATCGCAGTGATGTCGCTGGCTATGAGGTTGGAGCCGGCAAGGTACTCACCGTCTCTCTGCCGAAGTACTTAGGCCTCCTACGAGCAGTTGATCAGGCTGACCCAGGTGGTCATGAGGCGATGGCGGCTGAGCTCTATCGTTCTGAAACCGGCACCACGTTGGCACTACAGGCAAGCCGCTTTCAAGCAGTATCGTGGCCAGCTGCCCTCGATGCTGGCTCAGCTGCAACCATCGAGCATCGTCTTGTTCCCTTAGCGAGCAAGGCCTTGACCACGAACGCCTCGTCCTTGACCGTCACGGCTAATACGCGAGGAACGATCCCAGCGGGCGTCCAAGTCGAGTTGACCGTCTCCCTGTATGACGAAGCGCAGGCGACTCCTGATGTTCTCGTCATCCCCTTGTATGCGACCCCGAAGACTGAGCTAGTTTCGATCCCGTGTCGGATTGGTGGCTGTCTCCTGTCTGGCATTGGGTATCTGGCGATCTCAAATGGCGGCGTGGTCAATCCGTCAGCAACCTTCGCAATTGAGATCGAGCACCTCGGGGGTATTAGAAATCCGAGTGGCTCCGGCGTGCTCGCCAGCGCCTGGAAAGCGGGCATCAATGCCCCCGTCAAGGTGCGTTCTCCACACCCCGGCCTCCTCACCTTCACGGCCTACCCAGCTACCGGTGGCTCCGACATCGCTGTGGTACCTGCCAGTTACCCAACTTATCTCCCCGCCATCGTCAGTCAGAGTGTCAAAGCGACGCTATCGGCGAACTCCGTCTCAGCCGTTGGAACCGGTGTCACCGTTGGTCTCGATGGCAACCAGATCAACATCCGTCCCATCCTCACCCTCTCCTCCCTCCCCTCGGTTGGTGCCGATGCCAGTATTGTCGACCTCACCCAAGCCGAACTAGCCCAAGACTCGGCCTCCTCGGCCAGCAACCAGGTCTGGCTCGCCAAAGGAGCCCCACCCTCGATCATCCATCGACTCCAGGGAGAAGGGGTCGTCATCGACTCTATCACCTCAGCCCATGCTTTGGCAGCTTCCTATGCCAATGAACCCCTTGGCTTAGCCGAACGACTCTTCCCAATCGCCGCAGCCGCCGGCATCGTGGTCGTCCTCCTTGGATTGGCCTTTGAGCTCCTCGTCGAGGGTCGAGGCAGAATCCCAGAGTTTGCCGCCATCCGAGTCCTTGGCCTCACAAGAGCCCGACTCGCAATCGGCTACATCCTAGAGGCAACCATCCTGGTGGTAGCTGCTGCTATCGCAGGTGTCGGAGCCGGGCTCCTCGGTGCTCGCCTGGCCCTACCAGCCCTGCCCGAGATCGACTCAGGACTTGATGGCCTCCACTTTGGCTACGCCCTCCCTGTACTTGGCGAGATCGCCATCGTCGCCGTGGTGCTCGTCGCCGCGATTGTTGTAGGCGCCATCGCCGCCCTTCGCGTCGTTGGACGAGCAAGCTTTGATGAGTTGCGAGCAGGTGACCGATGACCCACACCCAGCTTTCCATCCGAGTGGTGGGCCTCGTGCATCTCTATATCATTCCAGAGGGTGATGTCGTTGCCCCTACGTGGTGTCGATCTTGGGACGCCCCGAAGGGTCGTCGCTCTACTTGGCCGCTCTGGCATGGGTAGGCTAACCCGTTGCGCCTGATTGCTGGCTTCTTTAACTGCTCAGCTTGACG
>DAHXNM010000273.1 GCA_027365375.1 Ferrimicrobium sp.
GCCACCATAGGATAGGGAAACGTTTGGACTGTTAACCCCGCCACTTCCTGGACATCCACCCCCGCTAGCTTCGACATGGCCAGTAACGCTTCCAGATCCAAGGTACTCGTACGACCCTGTGATAGTGGAGCCATTGGCAGAAATACAATCTTCCCCTGGGCCGGTGATTTGCGCACAGGTTGATGGGTCGGTAGTCGCGGCAAGAACAGTGGGCGTCGCCTTGGCGACTGGTGCGGGCTGACCACCAGCGGGTGTGGAGCTCTGGCGTGTCGATGCTGCACCCCCCGCCTTGGTTGCCGGGGCAGAGACCCATGATACGCCAGTTTCAGTTACGCCTGCTGGCGCACCGTAAACTGGGACATTTGGAATGAGTGAGAATTGAACCAGGCGCTCCCCTTGAGAGGTCAGTGCGGCAGAAAGTGGAGTCGATCCAGTCTTGGCCCATCTGGCTTCTACCTGCGACCATGCTGTCCATGTCTGCAACGAGGCATTAACAGGTGGCATCTTTGGCATAGATACTGACAAACTGTTAAGCAGCGCCATATTGGTATGGGGAGTCATTACCGGCACAGTCGCACCAACTGGCGGAGACAGCGGCGTTGTTGAGGCTGTCATTGACATCCCTACAGTAAGGCTACTAAGTGCAGCTGCACCCACAATCAAGGCCGCAGTCCGCATGGCGGTACTTACTCTCATCCCAATCCCCTCACTTACAAAACTTCGATACAAGAAGAGATTAACCAAGTTGTCCGAACTAATGTCACTCCTGTTTCAGGAAGCCCTCATGTAGTTGGAAGACTTCATCTCGTCTGGCAAACCTATCAGCGAAGAGACCATACTCGAGCTGCACGCAATCGTGATGGACCACATACTTGACCGAGATGCAGGGGCTTACCGACACAGGCAGTTTCAGTTGAAGCCCTGAGGCCCGCGCTTAGGAGTGAAACAGGCTCCGGCCTTGCGTCGTGCCTGAATCATCGCCGACACTGACACCGAATTGTTCGCGGACGAAGTCCCTGTGCTCAGATGCCAAGTCAAGCGCTTGTGTGAGCCACTCGGGTTTGACCTCTTCCAGAAGGACTAGTTGCATCTCCGAGAGGATATTTCCCAGGAACTCTTCCCTATCCTGCCTGGTTTCGAGTGTTATAAGCAAACATTCGGCGCGGGCCATAATTTGGGCTGGCGTTGTTACGCCCATCAACAACCCCAAGTCCGATCGATCCTTGTCCCTCATACTCGATGACTTGATGACAAAGAGAGTCTCAGGACTGATGGCTGCGATGTCTACCGCAAACCCGATGTCGACCGACTCGACCACTTGGGCGTCGTGCTCGATATCGTGAATTTCGAGCTGACCCCAGAGATTGTTCTTACTGGTGACATCTATTCGAAAGCCAGAGCGCCTTTCCAAGTCTTCGGTAATGGTGCGAAATGCATCGTCGGGATAGAAAATATCCACGTCCTCCGATTCGTCACGTAGTCGACGAAGCGACATGGCAGTGCCGCCCACGACGATAATGGTGCGAGGGGGCAATGGACTGGCTGGCACAACGTCAGTCACAAATCGAGGCCGAACTCGCAAAGCGACACCTAGTGTCCCTAGTCGAAGTTTCGCTGTGAAACGGGAATTTTCAAGATTCGGCCCTGGTTGAACCCATTGTACATCTACTCTCTTGGAGGAAGAGGCAATGACAATGGCCAAGCAAATATCCAATGCAACCCAAGCAGCGAAGAATGCACAGGGCACCAAGAAGCGTACCGGACGCAGACCCACCTACGTCGTCACGTTGAGCAATGAGGACAAAGAGTTCCTTGTCTCGGTGATCGCCAAGCGCAATGCCCCGGCCGCACAAGTTGTGCGAGCAAAGATAGCCCTGTTGGCCAACGAACACGTCAGGCTTCAAGATATAGCTGATGAGCTAGATGTCTCTAACTTCACGGTCTCAAAGTGGGTAAGGAGATTCGCCCTCTATGGGGTGAGATCCCTCAGTGATGCCCCAAGGTCAGGGGTCCCAAGGACCCATGGGGATGACAAGATCGCCGAGATCATCAAACTCACTACCACGACCACTCCACCTGATTCATCAACTCATTGGTCAACCAATACGATGGCAGTCGCCGCTGGAGTCTCTCCCTCCACGGTGGGCAGGATCTGGCGAACTTTCGGCTTAAAGCCCCACATGGTCGAGACCTTTATGCATATCCAAGTATCCAGAGTTCACTGAAAAGGTCAGAGACGTTGCTGGGATCTATATAAACCCGCCAGAGGCGGCAATCGTCCTTTGTGTTGACGAGAAGACCCAGGTGCAAGCTCTGAATCGCACCCAGCCCATGCTCCCAATGGTGCCAGGGGTCCCCCTGCGTCGAACGACCGAGTACAAGCGCAACGGTATCAGCAATCTCTATGCCGCACTCGACGTGGCATCAGGCAGGGTAATAACCAAGATGACCGTTGCCCATAGGGCTGTAGAGTTCATCGAGTTCTTAGAACTCATCGACAAGAAAGTACCCAAAGAGCTGGGAGTTCACGTCGTCTTAGATAACTATGCAGCCCACAAGACCGAATCGGTCCGCATGTGGTTACTTGCCCACCCTCGCTTTGAATTCCACTTCACACCAACGTACTCGTCCTGGATGAATCAGGTAGAAAGGTGGTTCTCAGCCCTTACCACCAAGTACCTACAGCGCAGTGTCCATCACAGTGTGACCGAACTCAACAGAGGGATTACCAAGTGGGCCAAGGCCTGGAACGAGAATCCCAAGCCCTTCATCTGGACCAAGAGCGCCGACGAGATCTTCGCTTCTATGCAAAAATATCTGGGTCCTATTGTTTCGCAGCAAACTTCCGATGAGGGACACTAGCATACTACATTCGGACAACGATTCGTCTATGAAGGGGACTATCCTGATGGCACTGTGTTACCTACTCGGCATCGCCTCGTCGTACTCGTGACCACGAACCTCCAACGACAACGCCCACATGGAATTTGCACATTTTGTGTGTTTCGGATATCTAGTCCGGAGTTATCGGATAGTCTGAGGCGAGGGATACCATCGCTCCAGACTGAACTTTGTGACCAAGAACCGCAGGTATTTCGAAAGTTGCGTTGACCTCGTTGGATTTCGGTGATACAATTAATTTTTGGCTTTTATGCTAACACACAGGAAAGGGTGGTATGGTGCGGTATTCACTTGCACATGCTCGTTGGAATACTTCCAAGAGCTCGTTGGCTCTGAAGCTTTTGGCGAGCCTCGTGCTGGGTCTGTCGGGTATTGGTGCACTAGAAATCGCCAGTAGTGGGACGGCGTGGGCCACTCCAAGCATGCCACCTACTGCGGGCACTTGGTATGTGGAAGATGTGAATACTACGACCGCCTATAACACAGGCTGCTCACACGCCGATTACGCAAACCAGGTTGGAACCGGCGGGTTAGTGATTCTGGATTTCGGCGCCCAGGTCAACTCTAGCACTAACGTCGAAATCAATAACAACCTTATAAGTGACAGTCAAATTCAGTCGATGGTGGTCGCTTATGCCCAGGGGTATTACAACTGCTCCTTGGGAAATTCGGTTAGTGTTGCTGTGGGTACGTAAACGTTCGGTGAACCCGTAACATCCCTGACGAAAACAGGACTGGACACGGAGCGCTAAATAGTGTTA
>DAHXNM010000280.1 GCA_027365375.1 Ferrimicrobium sp.
ATCCTTGGCGTGATAGTATTTGTACGTCTTCGTTCGGCCTCGCCAGGAGCGGTAAACCGCATCTCAGAGGTCTTCCTCGAAGAGATCGTCGATGAACCGGAGGCATGATGAACCATCAAATTATTAAGTTCACTCCAACCCAAGAGCAGCTCTGTTGGACGTTTGGTGGACGCGAACCGGTCATGGAAGTAGAGCCGGGGACGATACTTGAAGTATTCACTGAAGATTGTTTTGCTGGCAAAGTCCGAAGTCAGACGGACCTTGTGTCTGAAGTCTGCGAATTTCCATCCTTGAACCCTCAGACTGGACCTTTTTACATTAAAGGGGCTGAGGTGGGCGACACCGTAGTAGCACACTTCATCGAGATCGAACCCGCTCGAGACTGGGCAGTCTCCACCACCGTTCCGCTCTTCGGAGCTCTTACCTCTACTCACCTGACGGCGACTCTTCAAGACCCACTACCAGAGATCGTGTGGATCTGGGAACTTGATCGGAAAACTCGCCAATGCCGATTTCGGTCGAACGTTGGCGAGTTCTCAGTCGAACTACCCATGGATCCAATGCACGGCACCGTCGGAGTTGCGCCTGCTAATCTCGAGGTTCGCTCTGCATTGGTACCTGATGCGCATGGCGGGAACATGGATACCCCTGAGCTTCGTGCTGGAGTTACTTGCTATCTAGGCGTCAATGTTGAAGGGGCACTCTTTTCACTTGGTGACGGACATGCCCGACAGGGTGAGGGAGAAAGCTGTGGCGTTGCCGTCGAATGCGCGATGAACACGGTCCTCTACCTTGACCTAATAAAAGGCACCAGCACCCCCTGGCCCAAATTGGAGTCTGACAAGTACCTGATGACGACCGGATCAGCACGTCCGCTCGAAGATGCATTCAGGATTGCCCAGGTCGAGATGGTGGATTGGGTGGCATCCTTATGTGGGATCGGCCGCATGGACTCATACCAGTTGGTCTCACAGTTGGTGGAGTCGCCGCTAGCGAACGTCTGCGACACCAACTACACCTCGGTGGCCAAAGTAAACCGCCAGTATCTGGGGGACATATCTGCCCCGTATGGTAGTGCGCACCAACACGCGAGACAGGTGGCCGCGGACTACCTTAGTGGCCGCTAACCACTCCAACAGGCAAGAGAGCCAGCGACGAACCAGTTAGCATTTTGCCATGAATGATCGCTACAACGAGATGCTCAGCCTTGTGGCGCTTACAGAGGAGGACTGGCCTCTGTGGAGAACGTTGCGGCTTCAGGCGTTGGAGGACGCTCCATATGCATTTGGCTCCACGCTGGAACAGTGGAGCGGGGACAACGATCGCGAGGACCGGTGGCGTGACCGACTGCGGAACTCTGCGCTGACGTTAGTCTGCCTTTTCGATGGAGAGCCGGCCGGTATGGTGGCCACAACACCGCCAACAAAGATCGAGACCGAGCTTGTATCAATGTGGGTAAGTCCCAGATTTCGAGGTAGAGGAGTCGGCGACCAGCTAGTGAACGGGGTTTTGCAGTGGGCAACCGAGGATGGTCTTGCCCAAGTTCGTCTTGATGTCCGCGCGACGAACTGGCCAGCGCGTGAACTCTACGAACGGCATGGATTTTTTGACACTGGCGAACGCCACGATGAGTCAAAGGGACTGTGTGAACTTAGCATGGTAAGAATATTGCCGAGATAGTGATCCAACTGCAGCCATTCGCTCCAAGTTCAAGTTTTTGAATTCATGCCAGCAAGCGCCAGTCTGCAGAGACGAGCAGATATCACTGCTGAACGATGAACCTTTTAGCAGTATTCAATTGCAAACCATAGTCGCGAAGCTAAAGGCGCAGAGTCAAGTGTTTCCAGTCGAGCAAAGCTAGCAACTGGCGGAACCGGTCGATCATCTCGATCTCGGCTCCAACATGACCTTGGGAGAGCAAATTTGCATTCGTTGGCTGACCTTAGCTATCGCCCCAGTTGCCATCGCAGAAACTCCGCGTCGATGTCGTGCACAGCATGTCGTGCACAGCATCTCTTGCTCAGTTTCACTGACCAATGATCAATCAATTGCTTCGCTGACCGCCTCTTACCGGATCATATTGTTTACCATGCGTTCACTATCCCATTACTTAAGCGCAACCTTCCGTTTTCCTTACGCTCGCACTAAGTCGCTAGCTTGAAGAGTACAAAGACGAAACCGTACTCGCGGTCAGGAGGATCCAGAAGATGGCAGATTCAGAGGCGCCCGTGAGCAACCTCTATCACTCCTTAGATGAGGCCAAGGTTGGGCGTAAACACTGGGTCACAGTCTTCACCTCCGGTATGGGGTTCTTTACCGACGCGTATGACCTCTTTATAATCGGCACAGTGACAGTCCTGCTCACGCCAATATTCCACCTCAACACCAATCAAATCTCGTTGTTGAACTCAATCTCACTATTGGCATCGGTGGCTGGCGCGCTCACCTTCGGCCGCCTGATGGACAAACTTGGCAGAAAGCGGATGTACGGGGTTGAAGTAGCGATCTTGGTAGTTGGGGCCATTCTTAGTGCATTTGCCTGGAACTTCACCTCGTTACTGATCTTCCGTATCATCGTTGGCTATGGTGTGGGTGGCGACTATGCAACCTCTGCAGTGATTACATCTGAGTATTCGAACCGACAATCTCGAGGCAAGTTGATTGGGACAGTCTTCTCTATGCAGGCACTTGGACTTATTGCAGGTCCAGCCATAGCCTCAATTTTCTTGAGTAGTGGAGTGCCATCCGATCTATCGTGGCGAATCATGTTAGCACTCGGTGCAATTCCAGCAGCCTCGGTGATCTATCTTCGTCGCAAGATCCGAGAGACCCCCCGATACACTCTTGGGATCAAGGGAGATATTGCCGCTACAGCCAAGACCGTCGCGTGGGTAACTGGAGAACAAACGTTCGTCTCCTCAGAGAAGCAAGCGACAACCGGAGCAAGGATGCGTCCTCGCCCCATCGCTAAATTGACTCAAAAGCCATTCCTGCTCCGGCTCATCGGAACCGCGGGAGGCTGGTTCTTGCTCGACATCGCCTTCTATGGCAACTCGGTCTCATCGCCTCTGATTCTAAAGCTGCTGCAGCCGAAGGGGTCGTTACTATCTCACACTCTGTTGTCTCTCCTAATTTTCGCTGTAGCCGCCTTCCCTGGGTACTGGTTGGCCGTTTTCCTTATGGACCGCATTGGTAGACGGCGAATCCAATGGCAAGGTTTTGCAGTAATGGCCGCCGCCTTCGCACTCATCTGGCTGATTCCAGACGGCGCGACCTCCGTGGCCATCTTCCTCCCGCTCTTCGCTATTAGCTACTTCTTCACTGAGTTCGGCCCTAATGTCACCACGTTCGTCTACCCAGCTGAGGTCTTTCCAACATCAATACGAGGTACCGCAGATGGTATTTCAGCAGGAATGGGTAAGTTCGGGGGCTTCCTGGGTGCGCTGCTCGTCCCTCACCTACTCCAAAGTGTGGGGATCAGTGGAGTAATGGGAATTATGGCTGCTGTCTCCATCGTGGGGGTACTCCTAACCATAGTCGCGCTTCCTGAACCCCGTGGACGCTCACTTGAGGATGCGTCTGGTGAAATGCCTGTTCTCTTCGAGCCCGAATCGGCCTCGACCAATTCACCAACCGCTACCGCGAGTTAGCGACGTCCATTCCATCCTGAGGAACTGGAGGTCTTCGCCATCTCCTCGATGTTGTCGGCACCTAGCAGCTGATTGCTAGCCATGTTCATACGCCAAAGTCACATTTCTATAGTGATGCGCATCTGTCTCGGACTCGACCAGAACCGTGCTTCTTGATATACCGGCGCAATCCAAAGAGAAGCTTGTGGCTATAGCTAAGAAGCGACCCCAATGGCCAGATAACCGATGCAGGATTCCCGATGTCACAATGTATCCGTGATGAATCGGCAGTCGCCGTACAGGTAATCAGAAGTCGACACTGGATCGCGTTCTACATCGGTCCCAATGTCGCTGCGTCCTCTTTTGAGCACGAACTAGTTCCACACAGGGATAGACATCGACCACAAAGCCAACAAATGGGTCATCTGTGCTGATGACGCCGGCGACTGCCTACCCTCCACCCCAGGGAACGGTTTTCCGTCGCGACACCAGCAGTCCGGCAGACAGATAAGAATGCCCTACATCTCCAATCAGAGAGAACTTCTCGCAACCGACGATTAACGATCATGCGGTCAGCCCTCAGCCCGAGCTTGCAGCAAGCAAAACACCTCGAGTAAAGGTCATACGGAACAATACCCACAACGGCATCTCGTAATATCTTCTCATCTGCCAGCTCGCCTATCCAAATTTTTAGGAGAGCTTCGGCGGAGGTCCAGAACTGCGTAAATTACCTATGGGATTACGCTGCAGCTATTCGTGGTGGAGAACCCTACCAGCCTTTATGCCTTCAATGGCTGATCTAGCCAGAATTTGATCCGCTGCAGTGGGGCTACCTGGACTCGAACCAGGGACCTCAGCATTATCAGTGCTGCGCTCTAACCAACTGAGCTATAGCCCCAGAAACATCCACTTTAACAGCCCGAAGCTCGCCAGTCCGCCGGTTAGGCGCTTCCAACACCGGAATAAGGCATACCTTCGATCACGGCAGCTTTGCTGGTGTACCTGCGGAGACGATTCCGCCGCCTCCGTCCTGGCTGCTAGATCCAGACGAGCTTGAACCTTCACCTGAATCTGATTTATTCACAATAGAAGACGATCCCGACGCAGCCTTGTTGCCTTTCGCAGATGAATTCTTCCCAAAGCCTGGAACGTTCGGATTTGGAATCTTCGTACCGAGAATATCAGAACAAAACTGTGGAACTGTCAGACCTTGATTTAGTGCACTCTCTGCCAGTCGCAAAAATCGCTGTGACGATTGCAGCTTGGGAACCTTCGTCGTAGCCGCCGAGGATGATTGCAAAGCGGTAACGGTTTTGCCGTAGGAGATGCAGAGACCGCGGTAGCTAGCCGGTACCGCACCGCCAGTAAGTCCTGGCGCTATCGCCGTTCCCTTCGCCTGGTCGTTTTGCTTGCTCTTACCGTTTTGCTTGCCATCTAGGCTCTTGCCCTGATCTGAACCGGTCGATGTCGATGATGCCTTAGACTCGGATGCACCTTCGCCCTTGGAAGGCTTCGAAGAGGAGGTCTGGCTTGAGGAACTAGTGGCTTTCGAAACGCCCCCGACCTTATTGGAGGCTTTTGTGGGCACTGTACTTGTCGTGGGATGAGTTGGCGCATGAGTAAACGCGTGTGTCAACGCCGCTGTAAATCCGCCTCCCGCGATGACAAAAGCCGCAGCCGCTGCTGCTACTTTGAGTGGGGTGAATCGGGAAAGCACACGCTCTCTACGTAGAGACCCTATAGGAGCTGATCGACGGAAGGCAGCAACAGCCAGGTCCTCTCTGGCTAACTCACTGGTGGTGGC
>DAHXNM010000139.1 GCA_027365375.1 Ferrimicrobium sp.
ATTCCTGACGCCTTTATAGCTTCATCGATTGCCTTGGCTAGTTGGGTGCGAGCGTCCATGTGTGTACTGTAGAGGCGATTGAACTCATGTCGTCCGGTGCATCTGAGATGGCGACGGGTGAGTAGGTATTGGGGATTCACGGGAGAGCCTAGTCAATAGGTTCGGTGTTGATTGAAGACAAGCTAAGGAGTCGTTGCGACTACCTTGAACGTATGTAGACATAATTGTCGAGTCTCCTCTGCTGGCGGAAAGACGCGGTGCCAGGTCGTGGGTTTGGTGGACTATGCGAGTCACCGGGGCGTTGGGCTTGCTCAACCCAAATCTGGCCCCACACGAGCGATGCCATCAGTCTAATGATTTTGATCAATCAGATAGGTCTGCCGTTGGCGGTGTTGGTTGAGTCTTTGTGAGCCATGGGGCTAGGGCATAGGATCCCAATCTGGCTAAACGGATTCCATACTTAGACCTTTGTATGTCAGGTCTGAGTGTTTGCCGATGAGAGGTGGACGCGCTATTGCATGCGCTGATAGGCGTTTGCAAAAGTAGAAGGCGCATGAGGTATGCGATAACGTCGAACTTATAGACATGCAGAGCACAGGTGCATCAGAAATGGGTTAGCGCTCTACATCTAGATTACGATGCCTTCGATCGTGTTGGATCCGCGGTTCCCGAACTCACTAGTTTCTGCCATGATGCAGATAGATAGCTCTGGGAACAGGCAGAAGATCCTATAATGAGTGTCTTCTCCGATGGTGGTAGTCAACAGTGCGATCGTCGAAGATCGTCGTAAAGCCCTAAAGGTTCCAAAATTCAGTGACGATAGTAAGTGCATGGCATACGCACATGAGTACACGAGCAATCCAGAACATTTACAAGCCTGGGTTCCAGCCGTGCTGGATTCCGCGGGTGCGGCAGCCTTGCTTGGTTGTAGCGTTAGCCACATTCAGGCGTTGGCGCGCGCGGGAATCCTGCCGTGTAACAGGGCACCCTCCGGGCGATGGCGCTTCGGGAGGGATGCGCTGATCGCATGGGCGGGAGGAAGCATTGGCGTGCAGTGAGTCTCTGGTGCCAGGCCGAAGGGCCATTGTGCCGGAAGTAACGCTTGAGCTGAACCTTCCACCCTCTGGTAGGCATAGAGAGGGCCGGGGAAGCAGAGCTGTTTCCCATAGTGGGATGGTAAAGGTAAAGGGCCCGATCGACCGACGGCTCACGGCCGGACGGCGTCTGTCCGTTACGGGAATCCATGAACTGGCGGAGGTTCACGCTTTAAGTGTGCATGCCTCCAGCGGCATTCTGACCCTTTCGTCGCGGCTACTGCAAAATGTCCCGGCTGTTGCTGTTCGCAGAACCAAAGCGGGGCGGTTAGAACTCGATTTCACCAAGCGTTTTTGGCGCACACTGGCCATCGCGGGTCTGGATCCGGTCGGTGGAAAATCGATTCCCTTAGACGTTTTTGTGGTACTACGCGGTGGTGGGCATGTTGAGCTGTCCTGCGTTCGCCGCGGGAAACATAGGCCAGTATGAACCGCCCGATGAATGCTGGCATTCGCCAGGCGATGGTACTCGAATGCGCTACGACGCTCAATTGTGCCGTTGAAGACCTGCGAGCTAAAGTGCGCGAGTTTGTGGAAGGAGATGGGAACTTTTGGCAAGCGGCGACTCGATCCTATTCGTTAGCGCAACTCACCTGGATCTCAGCCCTACTCGCAGGTCAGGTAATCGAGGGGATTCCCCTTCCGAAGATTCTAGAGTTCGTCACCCATACGCAGCGTGTGAGAGATCTGGTTGCACGGCTGGACGAAGTGGCTCCCGACCCTGAGACTTTCTCCCACTATCGAACTATTTTTGGAGAGATTTTAATGCTCGTTCCCTGTCCGGCCTGCCTGACTACCACTCTGGAGATCCTTCGTGTTCGATTTGAAGGATCACCTCCTCCTACGTTTCTGGGGCTCTTGACTCTGGTTGGTGCACCTCAGATGCTTGCACTGCCAAGCGGCGACATTGATGCTGTGAAGGCTTCCGAGTTGGCGCTGGTGCACGGTGCCGACTTCATTCGAGAGGTTATCGAAGCAGGAGTGCTACCTGATACTCTCGAGGATCTTGCCAGAAATGCCGGATCACGGACTCGATTGCACCACCCAAGCACCAAGCCTGTGGAGTACGCAGCAAGGCTGAAAGGGGAAGCTTGTGCGATTCTGATTTACGGTGCACCTCCTCGGCTGCCGTCTTGGGCGTCGATCCGACCGGTATTTAGACATTTAGAAAGACTGTCCGAGGTACTAAATTTCTCGGCACCAGCAACGCTTTATCCCTCTGAAGATCTTCTGGGTGCGGTCCTGTTGGATGAGGTTGGTGCGTTGAGCTATGATCAGAGACTTTTGGATGATGCTTCCGTGCTCTTTGAGGAGCTGCTAGAACATGAGCAGTTGCCCGAAGCTGAGGCGCGGCGGAGGGCATTCGAAGGGGTAATGCGTGGATTCCAACCGTTCCGTGCGTTGCTTGAGCGAGCGAACGCTCATGGAGCACAGGTCTTCTGTCTTCCCAACGGAATTGCGAATGCTTACGGTAGGCGCCATCAGTACACGGGTGTTAGAGAGGATCTATGCCCTCGACCAGCGGTCTACCGGCGCCTGCTCGCATGTCTTCCCGAGCTCGTAAAAGATGAGGATGATCAGCTTGGCAAACTGGCAATTTTGCAATTTGTTACGGCTGCGCGGGCCTCAGTGGTGCTCGGCCTTGATCAGTCGTGCTGGGTGGATGATGGTGATGGTGGAGTATTGTTGCATGTCCGAAGCGCATCGAATAAAACAGGAAGGTCCGTCTTGTATCTTGCCCCTGCTTGGATGGCGTTTTACCAGATATCCCGAGATTGGCTACCTGAAAAGGTACAGGAGGATCCAGCGAATTGGTTGCGTGACGAGCTCAGTGAAGTGATCGAACGTATCTGCAAAAAGTTCGAATCGATGACGGGGATCTTGGTTCCACGGCAAAGCTCGCGGTTTACAAGGAACGCCATGGTCCAGCTGCTAGGAACCAGGCTTACTGGGGCTGATCGGGAGGTCATCACGGCTCTACTCGGCCACCGTGCGAGGGTCACCCGTGCGAACTATTGGCGACCTTGGGCGAATGAAGTTCGTGAGGCTT
>DAHXNM010000291.1 GCA_027365375.1 Ferrimicrobium sp.
ATGTAGCGGAATTGCCGGCCCGCCAACGGCTGGCTTTGGAGGAGGCGGCGCCAGACCTACCCTTGTTTCGGCAACTGGCGGCACTTGACCGAAGAGTGCCGATTGATGTTTCGCTCGATGAGTTACGCATGCCTACGCAGATCGATCATGCCGACGCGGAGCGACTCTTTGTTGGCTCATTTGGGTTGCGTACTGCGTATGAGAAGCTGAGCGAACTCGTCGGACATCGAGCGAGCGAGGACGACCATCCAGATCTTGTGACCACAACGGAGGCTGCTGCTTCGCTGGGGGCACTCCTGGCCAAGGAGCCAGAACTCCTCGCCGTAACGGCACGTTTCGATGGTGAAACCGGGAGATCGTCACCGACGATTCTCGGCGTTGGTGCCAGCGTCGAGGATGGGACGACCGATGTCTGGCTAACGTCGACGCCGTGTGGGCCGGGGGACTCACTCGACGCAGCTGGGCTCGCCGGCATCTCATTATCCGGCATCGGTCTCAAGGAGTTACTGCGGTCGTTGATGCTCACCTGCTCGATGGATCTCAATGCTGGTGAACTGCTTGATCTAGGAGTGCTCGCCTACGTTCTCGATGCCTCAGAACGACGTACTGATCTAGCAGCAGTGGCCGAGCTACTCCAGGTGAGCTGGACGGAAGAAGGACCACAGGGTCTCTTCGACGGCAATCTGCTAGAGGGTAGGCTACGGCAAGAACTCGCGGTCATCCCGCAACTACTCTCCTTGATGCTCGCCCGTATCGAGGCTGAGGGCGTCGTTCGTTTGGCGAAAGAGATCGAGCTGCCACTAGTCAAGGTCTTGGCTCGAATGGAGATCGCGGGCGTTGCAGTTGATCTAGAAGTGCTCGATGAGATCGGCGCAGCTCTTGCCTCTGAGGCGGAGTCGACCCTTGTCGCTATCCATGCACTCACCGGTCCGTCATTTAATCCCAATTCTCCGAAACAGCTTGGGACGATGCTCTTCGATCAGTTGGGTTTGCCGACGGGCAAAAAGACAAAGACGGGCTACTCAACCGATGCGCGGGTCTTGGAGGGCCTCCGCGATCAACACCCGCTCGTCGGCCTGGTGTTGCGATTCCGTGAGCTCGATAAGCTTCATTCCACGTTTTATGAGGGACTCAAAGCTGAGGTCGGCAAGGACGGCAGGATTCACGCGACCTTCAACCAAACGGTGGCGAGGACCGGCCGCATCTCTTCGGAGCATCCGAACCTTCAGAATATCCCGGTTCGTTCCGAGGAGGGGCGTCAGTTTCGGAGGGTCTTTGTTGCTCCTACCGGTTCGCTTCTGGTGGCCGCTGATTACTCGCAGATTGAGCTGCGAATTCTCGCGCATCTCAGCGGTGATCTGCGTCTCATCGAGGTGTTGCGTGGCAGCGGCGATGTACATGCGATGGTTGCCGCCTCGATCTATGGAGTCCAGCCAGATCAGGTCAGTTATGAACAGCGTGCGGTCGCCAAAATGGTGGCCTATGGTCTCTCCTATGGAATGGAGACCTATGGGTTGGCCACGCGACTTGGAATCGCGAATGAGGAGGCCGAGGCGATTCTTTCGTCGTTCTTTCGTGCTTTTCCTGGGTTGAAGGAGTACCGGGAGCGTGTCATCCACGAGGCTCGAGAACGAGGGTACACGACGACGTTACTCGGCCGCCGCAGGTACTTGCCAGAGTTGCGCTCGGGTAATCGGGCACTTCGTCAAGGTGCAGAGCGTCAGGCGATGAATGCACCGACCCAGGGTCTTGCGGCGGATATTTTCAAGATGGCATTGGTTGCACTCGACCAGCGACTTACGGGGACCGAGGCTCGGCTGGTGCTCCAAATCCATGATGAAGTTGTCGTTGAGGCACCAAGAGCCGACGCCGAAGGTATCGCTGACGTGGTTGAGTCGACACTGACCGGTGTGATGGACCTAGCGGTGCCGTTGGTCGTAAACGTCGGTATCGGTGCGAATTGGGCTGAGGCCAGGCGTTAGACTTGCTCGGTTAACTCTTGGAGAACAGCGGGAGGAATTTATTCCGTCGAGGCCGGGACGAACAGAATTGGGCTATCATTATCTGAGAGTCGTAAAGGCTCTAATTGTATTGGTTCAATTTTTGAAATATTCGGGTAAGGAAGTTCATGAGCGAAGCGGACGTGGCAGCAGAAGGCGTAGCCGATGCGGCCGCAGATACCATTGTGGTAGACGATCTCGGCGAGATGGGTCTTGAGGATGCCATCGCAAAGAGTGTTGTCGACTTCGACGAGGGGGATGTGGTCATCGGCACCGTCGTCAAGGTCGACAAGGACGAGGTCCTTTTGGACATCGGGTACAAGTCGGAGGGGGTTATTCCGCTTCGTGAGCTGTCGATCCGTAAGGATGTCGCCCCAAGCGAGGTCGTGAGCCCCGGCGATAAGATCGAGGCGTTGGTCCTACAAAAAGAGGACAAAGAGGGACGACTCGTTCTCTCCAAGAAGCGTGCGCAGTTCGAGAAGGCGTGGAAGGAGATCGAAGCGATCAAGGCTCGCGATGGGGTCGTCCGTGGTGAGATCATCGAACTCGTCAAGGGTGGGCTGATCGTGGACATCGGTCTTCGTGGCTTTCTCCCTGCCTCACTGGTAGATCTGCGACGCGTTCGCGATCTCACTCCCATGATTGGGCAGGACATCGAGGCAAAGATTATCGAACTCGACCGAAATCGGAACAACGTCGTGCTTTCGCGCCGTGCATTCTTAGAGGAGAATCAACGCGAGCAGCGAGAGGAATTCCTTACCAGCATTCGGCCTGGAGAGGTGAAGAAGGGCGTCGTCTCTTCCATTGTTCACTTTGGCGTATTTGTTGATCTCGGTGGGATGGACGGTTTGGTTCACGTCTCTGAACTCTCTTGGAACCATGTGGATCATCCCTCATCAGTAGTATCCGTCGGCGACGAGGTCCAGGTCCTGGTCCTTGAGGTCGATCAAGATACTGAGCGGATCTCACTCTCGTTGAAGGCAACCCAACGCGATCCCTGGCAGGAGTTTGCGGCCGCTCACAAAGTCGGCGAACTCGTCTACGGTCGCGTGACGAAGCTGGTTCCGTTTGGATGCTTCGTGCAAGTCGCGACCGGTATTGAGGGATTGGTGCATATCTCAGAGATGGCACTCCACCATGTGGATCTACCTGAACAGGTAGTCACCGTTGGTGAAGAGTTGTGGG
>DAHXNM010000298.1 GCA_027365375.1 Ferrimicrobium sp.
GAACGCTGGGTCGTAGGCTTGTACATTTGGATAGACAGCGGCTAGCACTTGCGAATGGCCGTCTGTGTGCTGGAGGCCCTCTCCTAAAAGCGTGGTTCTGCCAGCGGTTGCTCCGATCAGAAATCCCTTCGCTCGAGCGTCAGATGCAGCCCAAAGGAGATCTCCGGATCGCTGGAAACCGAACATCGAATAGAAGAGGTAGACGGGAATCATGGGCACGCCAAGCGTTGAATATGAGGTTCCTGCTGCAGTGAACATTGCAGTGGCTCCATCCTCAGTGATACCCATCTCTAAAATTTGTCCATCTTGGGCTTCGGTATAGGAGAGCAGGAGGCCGGCATCGACCGGCGTGTAACGTTGACCAATCGTTGAATAGATCTTTGCTTCACGAAAGAGCGCCTCAAGGCCGAAAGTTCGTGCCTCGTCGGGCACGATCGGTACGATGCGAGTGCCAATTTGGGGATCCTTCATGAGATTGCGAAGGAGCTTGGAGAAGACCATCGTCGTCGAAACCTGCTGTTTGGCCGACCCTAGGTAGAACTCCTTGAAGGAATCGTCGCTAGGCGTTGGCAACTCTGCACTCCTGTTTATGCGGCGGGGCAGCGAGCCTCCGAGTTGCTTACGGCGTGACTCAAGGTAGGCAGCCTCGATCGAACCTTCAGGCAGTCGAATGTAAGGCGGTTCTGGCGCCTCGAGCATCTCATCGCTGATGATATCGTTGAGGTGTAGTCGATCGCGAAATTGACGAAGTTGCTCGTCGGTCATCTTCTTGATCTGGTGGGTAGAGTTGCGAGCCTCGATGTTAGGTCCTAATGTCCAACCTTTCACGGTATGGGCGAGGATGGCCGTAGGAGAACCCTGGTGATTCACTGCGGCATGGTAAGCGGCATAGAGTTTCCGGTAGTCATGCCCTCCTCGAGGAAGTTGCTGAAGGTCTTCGTCACTGAGATGTTCCACCAAAGCACGCAGACGTGGGTCGGGACCAAAAAAATGCTCTCGAATGTAGGCACCAGACTCGGTGGCGAGCTTTTGGAAATCCCCGTCGGGAGTCGTGTTCATTTTGTTCAACAGGACTCCGTCGGTGTCTCTAGCTAGGAGCTCATCCCACTTAGAGCCCCAAACAACCTTGATTACGTTCCACCCGGCACCCCGGAAGGTAGCCTCAAGCTCTTGGATGATTTTGCCATTGCCGCGCACAGGGCCATCAAGTCTCTGGAGGTTACAGTTCACGACCCAGATCAGGTTGTCTAGATGTTCTCGACCAGCCAGCGAAAGGGCGCCAGAGGTCTCGGG
Source organism: Ferrimicrobium sp. (assembly GCA_027365375.1). Classification (GTDB taxonomy): domain Bacteria; phylum Actinomycetota; class Acidimicrobiia; order Acidimicrobiales; family Acidimicrobiaceae; genus Ferrimicrobium. Next base: position 1,294 of record DAHXNM010000298.1, read on the forward strand.
CTCATCAAATTCACCATCGCCTACGAAACCCCAGATTCGGCTTTCGGTGGTGCTAGCAAGGTGGCGGTCATTCATGTAGCGGTTGAAAAGCGCGTGATAGATCGATTGGATTGGACCTAGGCCCATGGAGACGGTAGGAAACTCCCAGAACTCGGGCATGAGTCGAGGGTGAGGGTATGAAGGGATGCCTAGCCCATCGACTTCCATTCGGAAGTGATCGAGCTGATCCTCGGTTAAGCGGCCCTCAAGGAACGCTCGCGAGTAGATTCCTGGCGATCCGTGTCCTTGGAAGTAGACGAAGTCGCCGGGTGACCCGGAGTCTTTACCTCTAAAAAAGTGGTTGAAGCCCACCTCATAGAGGGAGGCTGAACTCGCATAAGTGGAAAGGTGGCCGCCGATGCCGTCAGCGAGATGATTAGCTCTGGTCACCATCGCCGCTGCGTTCCAACGGATGAAGGCTCTGATGCGGCGCTCAACCTGTTCGTCTCCGGGGAACCAGGGTTCATTCTCGGGCGCAATGGTGTTGATGTAGGGCGTTGACACCGTGGCCGGGAAGCCCACCTGTCTCTCGCGAGCCGCCTCTAGGAGTTTCATGAGGAGAAAGGTGGCGCGTTGTTTCCCGCGACCATCTACGAGGGAGTCGAACGAGTCAACCCACTCTGCAGTCTCGTCTGGGTCGATGTCTGGAATCTGATGTGCAAAACCGTCAATAATCACGTTACCTATTCTTGCAGCTTTTGATGAATACGTCCACCTGGTACACTGAGGACCGATCTCCGGTAACTTGAATGGGAGTGGCTTAGATGGCTCTTTTGATCTACACGGACGGCTCTTGCCGAGGAAACCCTGGTCCTGGTGGTTGGGCATGGTTTGAGCCTGAGTCGAAGGCCTATGATTCCGGCGGGGAACCGATGACCACCAACCAAAGAATGGAGCTGCTCGCCGTGCTGGAGGCTCTCACCTCGCACCAGGGTGATCTCAACATTCGCTCGGATTCTACATATGTAGTCAACTGTTTTCGTCAGGGATGGTGGAAGAAGTGGGAAAGCAACGGTTTCCGTACTAGCAAGGGAGATCCAGTTGCCAATAGCGACTTGTGGAGGCCCTTGCTTGATCAGGCTTTGCACTCAGGTAGACAAGTCAGCTTTGAGTGGGTCAAGGGCCACAGTACCGATCCTCATAACAACCGGGTTGATGTGCTAGCCCAAGAAGCTGCTCGTCAGTTTTAATCGGATCGATATCTATGCGGATTGATTTGAGCAGGTGACGGTGCCTCGGCTAGATTGGCGGTATGAACATTCAAGGAGATGTCGCCGTCATTAGCGGTGGAGCGTCAGGACTGGGACTTGCGACGGCTAAGGCCTTGGTCGATGTAGGTGTGAGAGTCGTACTCGCCGATCGTAACCAAGAAGCGGGCGGTGAGGCGTTGAAGAGCCTTGGCGAATATGCGCGATTCATTGCCACAGATGTGGTGGACGAGGCTTCGGTCAGTGCTCTGATGGCAGAGGCGAGAGAGTTTGGCGTGATTCGCATGGTAGTGAGTTGCGCAGGAATTGGAATTGCTGAGCGAACGATAGATCGCAGTGGCAAACCCCATGACCTGTCGAGTTTTGAACGAGTGCTACAGGTCAACCTTTTCGGTACCTTCAACATGTTGCGCTACGGAGCAAGTTATTTGTCCAAGAACGACCCACGTGATGGCCAACGGGGGCTGATCGTCAATACCGCCTCCATAGCTGCCTACGATGGTCAGATCGGTCAGTTGGCCTACTCCGCGTCGAAGGGCGGTATTGTCGGACTTACACTCCCGGCTGCTCGTGATCTTTCGAGCGCGGGAGTTCGGGTCGTCACTGTGGCGCCGGGAATTATGGACACCCCTCTGCTCGGTACCTTACCTGAGGATGTGAAGTCTGCACTCGATGCCTCTGTACCGTTTCCAAAACGCTTGGGCCTCCCTAGCGATTTTGCTAAGCTCGTGCTCTCGATTCTGGACAACGACTATTTGAACGGCGAGGTGATTCGCTTAGATGGCGCACTCCGGATGCCTCCTCGTTGATCTTTGAGGCGCACGCATTGAACAGTAGTGCCGGTGACTCTCTCCCAGTAGTTGTGAACTGTGGTAAGAACTGCTCTAGAGCGGTGGAGGGCCTAGTTCTTTTGGACTGGGCTTGGTAAAGGCGTCCCGATCTGGATGTCTTAATGTTAGGTACTGGATTTCTACCCGGCATCTGTCGAAGTGACCTTGATGGTCCTCCCTTGCCTTTCTTCTAGGCTAGAGGGGTGAGGTTTCGAGAGGTCAATGGTGTCCGTGTTAGCGTAGTTGGGCTGGGAACGTGGCAGTTTGGCTCGGCGGAATGGGGATACGGGCGCGAGTATTCGGAGCGGATCGCCTATGAGCTGGTGGACGAGGCGCTTGATCTTGGTGTCAACGTTTTCGATACTGCAGAGCTCTACGGGTTTGGTAACTCCGAGAGAATTCTCGGACGAGCGTTAGGATCGCATAGGCGACAGGCAATTGTCGCGACCAAGTATGCCCCCATACTGCCTTTGCCTGGTAATGGCAGAAAGCATGCGAGGCGGTCGGCCGCTCGATTGGGGATAGAAGAGATAGATCTGTACCAGCTTCATTTCCCCAATCCACTGTTTCCACTAAGTGCTCAGGTTGGCGAGTTCGCATCGATGCTGCACGCAGGGGACATACGTATGGTCGGCGTGTCCAACTACTCACTAGGAGCATGGCGTAGGACGCAGTCAGAAGTTGGCTTTCCGGTGGTAACTAATCAGGTGCACCTTTCGTTGTTCGCAAGAGGTCCCGTAAGGGAGATGGTACCCTGGGCTACTGCGAATGATCGACTCGTTATTGCATACTCGCCGCTTGAACAGGGCTTGTTGTCTGGTCGGTATGGTATAGACACCAAGCCGACGAATTTGCGACGATTCAAACGTCAGTTTAGTGATCGAACGTTATTGGCGTATGGTACTGTTCGCGAGGTGATGGACAGAGTGGCACGCAGTCACGACGCGACAGTCTCTCAAGTGGCGCTGGCATGGGTGCTTGCTCACGAGTCTGTGATAGCTATCCCGGGTGCCTCTTCGATAGAGCAGCTCCGATCCAACGTGCATGCAGCCGACATAGAACTATCCGACGATGAATATCTCGACCTTTCTGAGGTGTCGCAGCGGATGTGGCCTTGACTGATCATATGGAGTGGCTTTCAATTTATTAACTGGGTGTGATCTCTACTAAAACTGGTAGAGGGGCGGTGCGAGGAAGGAACGGTGTTGAGCGAAGAGCAAGCATTTGATGTTGTAGTCTTGGGCGCAGGGCCGGCTGGGTATGGCGCCGCACTTTATGGTGCGTCGGCAGGTCTTAAGGTTGGCATCGTGGAGCGCGATCGCGTTGGAGGTACATGTCTCCAGCGTGGTTGCGTGCCTGCCAAGGAGTACCTTGAGACGGCGGCTGTCTATCGCAATATCCGGGGCTCATCCGAATTTGGCATCACGACCGGTGAACCTGGGTTGGATTTCGCGGTTTCTCAGAAGCGCAAGCAATCGGTAGTTGACAAGCTCACCGGTGGGCTTGCTGGTCTGATGAAGAGTCGTGGCATCGTGACCTATCTAGGTGACGGTGTTTACCAGGGTAACGGCCGTATAACGGTGTCGACTGGTGAAACACTGGTTGGCGATAAAGTTATCGTCTCGACTGGATCGCGTCCGCGTAGCATTCCTGGGTTTGAAGTGGATGGCAAATATGTACTTACTTCCGACGAGGTGCTGTCGTTGAACGAGCTACCAAAGACCGTCGCAATAGTCGGCGGCGGTGTCATTGGTTGTGAGTTTGCCTCTGCGATGGCCGACCTGGGCAGCAAAGTCACCATAGTTGAGGCGCTGCCAAGGTTATTGCCGGGAGTGGATCAGGATCTTGTCGATGTTATGGTTCGCTCCTTCAAGAAGAGGGGGATTGGGATTCGCACTGGAGTTGGCGTCACCGGTCATAGCCCGAACGGGGGAGGGACGACGCTTACGTTAGCAGACGGTAGTTCGCTAGCAGTTGACCAGATTGTTGTTGCTATTGGTAGAAGGCCTAATTCGGAAGGTATCTTCGGTGATAGCGCTTCGGTCGTGGTCTCCGATAGGGGTTTTGTCAATGTAGACATGAACTATGAAACTTCGGAACCAGGCGTCTATGCCATAGGCGATCTGATCGACACTGCCCAACTGGCGCACGTAGGCTTCGCGGAAGGAGTAGCGGTTATAAAAACCATACTCGGCGAGGGTTCGTTGCCTGTTGATTATTCACGAGTACCATGGTGTATCTATACGCATCCTGAGATTGCCTTTGCAGGTTTGACAGAAGAGCAGGCTAAGGACCGCGGATACGATCCGATTGTGAAGAAGGACCCGCTTGGTGGAAATTCGCGCGCACGAATCATTGGAGAGGTTGATGGTTTCGTGAAGGTGGTAGCTGACAGGAACACTCATCAAATTCTAGGTGTACATATTGTTGGTCCTTGGGCTACTGAATTGCTTTCGCCGGGTTACCTCGCGGTGAATTGGGAGGCGAGTGCCGAGGAGCTTGCACAGTTTATTCAACCACATCCGACACTCTCCGAGGCTTTTGGAGAGACAGTTTTCGCACTTACCGGAAGGAGTTTGCACGTTGGCTGATGTAGTTATGCCACAATTAGGGGAGACCGTCACAGAAGGAACCATCACAAAATGGTTGGTTCAAGTAGGAGATACTGTAGAGATCGATCAGCCTTTATTTGAAGTTTCGACAGACAAAGTCGACTCGGAAGTTCCTGCCACTGCATCTGGTGTTGTTAGCGAACTGGTGGTGCCGGAAGGTGAAACTGTAGCGGTAGGCGTAGTCGTGGCAAGAGTTGGGGACGCCTCGTCTGCTCCGGCCCCGGCCCCACAACCAGCTCCGGCCCCGGCCCCACAACCGGCCCCAACACCACAACCAGCTCCGGCCCCACAGGCCGACAGGAGCTATGGGGATCTTGTCCTCTCGCCCGTGGTTCGTCACCTTATCGAAGAGAATAATCTTGATCCAGGTACGATCCAAGGCACTGGCGTGGGTGGTCGTATAACTCGATCCGATGTTCTATCTGTCCTCGACCAGCTTGCCGGAAAGGCAAGGTCGGTGGCCCCAGCACCACAACAAGCCCCGGCCCCACAACCAGCTCCATCTACGCCAGCGAGGCGGGATGAGAGTCCGGCAGCGTACAATGGTCCTGATATCGAACCAGGTTCACGGGATTATGTCGTACCGTTTACCAATATCCGTCGCCGAACTGCAGAGCACATGATCCATTCAAAGGCGGTATCAGCTCATACATTGATGTCGATTGAGGTCGATTTCGAACGCGTAGAGCGGGTTCGTCGCGCAGCAGGAGCTGGGTTCAAAGTTGAAGAAGGATTTACCCTCACCTATTTGCCCTTCATAGCTCGAGCTGTGGTCGAATCGGTACGAGCATATCCGAATGTCAATGCGTCGGTGATGGGAGACAGTTTGGTTGTCCATCGTGATATCAATCTATCTATTGCTGTCGATCTCAATCTTGAAGGCTTGATTGCCCCTGTAGTTCATGGCGCGGACGGCAAGCGTTTGGCAGGTATTGCGAGGGAAGTACACGATTTGGCCACTCGAGCACGGACACGCCGTCTTGCCGCGGATGATATTGCTGGTGGTACTTTTACAATTACCAATCCAGGACCGTTCGGGACCTTCATGACCGGTGCGATCATCAATCAGCCACAGGTTGCGATTCTAGCAACAGATGGAATCGCACGGAAGCCAGTTGTTATCACCGATGTTGATGGTAATGAATCTATTGGAATACATTCAGTAGGCATGTTGACCATCAACTTTGACCACCGGGCTATCGATGGTGCTTATGCTGCCGCATTCTTAGCGAAGTTGAAGCAGGTGCTAGAGACCAGAGATTGGGAGCAGGAGCTGTGATATCAGAGAGACGACCTGAACTAGGTGCTCGCTGGCTTGGACGTGTTGGATATGAGGACGCGTTGGTTCTTCAGCAGCGGCTTCGTGAAGGCGTATCCTCTCGCCTCTTGCTTCTTGAGCATCCTCACGTCTATACGATGGGAGTAAGGACCGATCCGGCACATTTGTTAGTCGATCCAGCCACGGTGAATGCGGTTGCGTGTTGGACGGATCGAGGGGGGGATATCACCTATCATGGCCCGGGGCAACTGGTGGGCTACCCGATCATTGATGTTCCTGTTGGACCGGATTCCACGCCACGGTATGTGCATACGCTTGAAGCATCGTTGATTGCACTGCTTGCTTCTTACGGGATCGAGGCATACACCCTGGACGAGTTTCCAGGGGTGTGGGTTGGTCCTCGAGAGGCACCTCGCAAGATCGCGGCGATTGGAGTCAAGCTGTCGCGTGGGCGATCTATGCATGGTTTTGCCTTGAACGTCCACACCGATCTTTCGATGTTCAGCCATATCGTACCTTGCGGTATTGCTGATAAGGCTGTTACGTCCATGGAGGCTGAAGGAATTCACGCGTCGGTGGCCGAGGTGGCTCGGAGCTATGCGAAGCATTTTGCGAGTGGTTTTGGTTTCGATCAGCTCGATTATCAGGGTGTGGATGACACTTCGCAAATTGCTGTTATCGCAAATCGTGGAAAGTCCGCGGATGCTGTCGCATCTCGACTGAACCAGCGTTTGGCCAAGGCCGGATTCTCCTTTGATACTGCGGTGCCATATGTGTCGCGAAAGCCAGAATGGGTAAGGAGTGAGGTCAATCTGGGCGAGGAGTATCGTTCGCTGCAGCATCTCGTCAGAGATTTGAATCTTGTCACCGTGTGCGAGGAGGCGGGCTGCCCGAATATCTATGAGTGTTGGAAGGATGGTACGGCTACATTCATGATCAACGGGGAGCGTTGCACTCGTGCTTGTGGATTCTGTCTCGTCGACACGTCTAAACCTCTACCCCTCGACCCATCGGAACCCAAGCGGGTAGCCGAAGCCGTTGCGGCTTTGAAGTTATCGTTTGCTGTTGTTACCGCCGTAGCTCGTGACGATCTAGATGATGGAGGTTCTGAAGCTTTTGCTGCCACTATCCATGAGATACGGGAGATGAATCCGGCGTGTTCGGTAGAGGTCTTGATACCCGATTTTAAGGGTGATCAGGTTTCGTTGGAGAAGGTCTTGCAGGCGCGACCTGATGTTTTGAACCACAACCTGGAGACGGTGTTGCGGCTCCACCGTGCTGTTCGTCCATCTGCTAACTATGTACGCTCGTTGACGGTATTGGCACGCGCCAAAGAGTTTGGCTTGACGACAAAGTCAGGTCTCATCGTCGGGATGGGTGAGTCTATCCCGGAGCTTAAGTCTGTGATGAGGGACATCCGCTCGGTTGGCGTCGATATCCTAACTGTTGGACAGTATTTGCGACCCACCCGTGATCATCTGCCTGTGTCGCGATACTATCATCCAGACGAATTCGCTGCTTTGCGCGAGTATGCCATGAGTCTAGGTTTTCGCTATGTCGAGGCCTCTCCCCTTGCCAGATCTTCGTACCATGCACGTCAAGGGTCTGATGCCGCTGCGGGAGCGATGGCGTGATCGAACGGTCGCAATTTGAAACCGCATATTTGAGTCGGCAGGAACGTGCGCGTCGGCAACTCCAACAGGACGGTGTTGATGCACTCTTGGTCACTTTGGGGCGTGAATTGCCATGGCTGATTGGCTATGAGGCAATGCCACTCGAACGCATTACATGTCTCTATATGGATGCTAACGGTGCTGTACGCTTGATTATCCCGAAACTGGAGGCGCCAAGGGTCAGACCACTACCCGGGCTCGAACTTGTTCCGTGGACCGACGGTGAAGATCCGTTTGTACTGCTTGGCTCGATGATTAGCGATGCAAAGGTAGTTGCTATCGATGACCGCTGTATGGCTGGGTGGCTTCTTCCGCTGATGGGACACGCTAATGAGGCCAGTTTTAGGTCGGGCACATCGTTGTTGAACCCTTTGCGGCGACAAAAGGACGCTCTGGAGATCGAGATGCTAGAGCTGGCGGCGAGTGCTGCCGATAGGGTTGCAGACCGGCTCATTCGTGGGGAGATACCGGTCGCACTTCGTCAGGAGCGTGACGTGGCAAGAGAAATTGGCGAGGCTCTTTGTGAAGAGGGGCACGCCAAGGTGAACTTTACAATCGTCGGAAGTGGTCCTAATTCGGCGTCGCCACATCACGATCCCACTACCCGGATAATTACTCCTGGAGATGCACTGGTTCTGGACTTCGGGGGGACGTATTCTGTTGGCGAGGAGCCAGGATACTGCTCGGACATGACTCGTACCTTTGTTGTCGGCGAAGTCCCAGAAGGTTTTGATGAGCTCTACGAAGTCCTCCTTAATGCTCAGACGCACGCTCGTGAGAACATTCATGTTGGGATGTCTGGTAACGATGCAGATCAGGTTGCACGCAAGCTGATTGTTGACGCCGGGTTTGGAGAATACTTTGTCCATCGCCTTGGGCATGGAATTGGCCTGGATGAACATGAAGATCCGTACCTATCCAGCGATAATCCAGCTTTGCTGGAGGCAGGGACCACGTTTTCTATTGAACCAGGAATCTATATTCCAGGGCGCTATGGCGCGCGGATAGAGGATATCGTCTACCTAGACGAAGATGGTGTTCGTTCCCTCAATCAGGCGGAGCGAGAACTTATCGTTCTATAGGCGATGCATGAGGTTGTTTAGTGGGATCATTTAGGTCAGCTGCAGAAGATGTTTCGTTTTGGCGTGTTCCTGTAATGCGAAGCTGGTGGCGATCATGACGCTCCATCGCCCTGGGCGATGGAGAGCAGCCTATTTTATCTCTGGCCGATTCTTTCTCTCGAGATCTGATGCGAACCGGTAGATACGCTCTACCTGGTGGATTCAGCAAGACATTTCCGCTCGTTTGCTGCTGGTAATTTGCGCCGAGACGTCGATGGATGTATGCTGAAGTGAATGTCTGGCCGCACGGGATGCGCAGACTTGAAGTCCGTCTACGGCCTCGTTGGAGATCCCTTCCCTGGAAAGTCGGCTTTTGACGATCCCGGCGCGCATGGTGAGTACCGCTGGTTGGCTCGATCGATCCACCTTGGTTGTAAGGATGCGTTCCTCTGAATGGGAAAGTTATGGCTTCATTGTCGGGCTTTATAATGGCTAAGGGGCCATCCAGGGTGAGTCTGCGCAAGCTGCTATGGATCTCATGGTCGATAGATGTGGCAATGCTGTCCCTAAGTTCTCTTCACTAAGTTCTGCTCCACCTCCCGATCTGCCCATCTGCTAAGTTCGCGATGGAGGCGACCGGAGATAGGCGTGATCAGCGTCTATCAATGGTGATAGATGCCAGAATTTAGGCTCTAAGAGCGCGTACAATCCAGCGATTGGGGGGGGCTTCCTGCGAGACTGTTTCAGGAATGATGCTGTAATGATGGGGAGTTCGTTAAGCGATAAAATACTTGGCCATTGGATGGTGTGCAATGATCGCGGTCGTAGTCTGCTCTGGTTCGAGTTGGAAGTTTTCGGTGACCTGGACGCCGATTCGCCTCGCCTCTAGCAGGTTAACGAGCTTCTCATTGTCCTCCAGAGAGGGACATGCTGGGTACCCCCAGGAATAACGTCCTCCTCGATACGCTTGTTTGAAGAGGCCTGCCAAGGTAGGTCCATCCTCGTCCCCGAACCCCCACTCTTGTCGGATTCGAGCATGCCACAACTCTGCGAGCGCCTCTGTCATTTCAACACCTAGACCGTGCAGATGTAGGTAGTCCTGGTAACGGTTATCGCGGAAGTAGTCTTGGGCTAGTTCGCTGACATGGCTACCCATTGTGGCGACATGAAATGCTACGTAGTCCAAATCCGCGCTTGCTCTGGGGCGGTAGAAGTCGGCAATACATAGGTGTGGCGGCTTGGACTGACGTGGAAATTGGAATCGAGTAAGTTCTTTTGCGCTGTTTGTTGGGTCCAGAATGATCAAGTCATTACCCTCAGAATTACACGGAAAATATCCATACACTATCTGCGGAGTTAGTGCCTGGTTTGTCTTCGCGTGATCGAGTTCGATAGCAAGTTGCGCACGTATTCGTTCCTTGAACTCAGCATCAATCTCCCCATTCTGAGGGCGGTAACCCCATTGATGACGAAATAGAGCTGTCTCATTGAGGTAGCCAGCGATCTCCTCCAGAGCGATACCTTTCACCACGCGGGTGCCTAGAAATGGGGGGATAAAGACAGGATTGTCCATAGGAACGTCCTCGGACCGGTTGGTGCGGTCTTCGGTGTTTTCGTCTAATGCGGTTCGCATACGTTTTACTGAAGAGGCTCTTATGGTACGACCAAAATCATCGTCTATGAGATCTCCATGAGCGATCCGCACCAGCTTGTCTAAGACATCCAAGCCCTCGAACGCATCCTTTCCATAGAATACCCGACCCTGGTAGATCTCACGAAGGTCACGCTCCACGAAGGATCGTGTCAGGGCTGCTCCTCCTAGGATCACCGGGATGTGGGCGAGGCCGCGCTGGTTCAACTCCAGCAAGTTATCGCGCATTACCAGCGTCGACTTTACCAGGAGCCCACTCATCCCTATTGCATCCGCCCGAGTCTCTAGTGCCTTGTCGATTAATTCATTGATCGCGATCTTGATCCCTAGATTGTGAACGCTAAAGCCGTTGTTGGTGAGAATGATGTCTACCAGGTTTTTCCCAATGTCGTGGACATCTCCCTTTACGGTTGCGAGGACGATTGTTCCACGGTTGCTGGATTCTGCTCGATCCATAAATGGTTCAAGAAATGCAACAGCCTGTTTCATTGTCTCAGCTGAAGCTAGCACGAAGGGTAGTTGCATCTGTCCAGAGCCAAAGAGTTCTCCTACTTCAGCCATAGCGGATAGGAGTATTTCGTTCACTATCATGAGCGCTGGCAGGTCGGCATTCAGCGCCTCCTGCAGGTCGGCCTCTAGCCCTACACGGTTCCCATCGACGATTCTACGATATAGTCTTGCATCAACCGGCAATGACGCTAGCTCTGGACCTACCTCTTTAAGGCTGTCGGTAGATTCGAATAGTTCAATGAGGCGTGAAAGAGGATCATAATCTCCATGTCTGCGATCATAAATCAGATCTAAACATACTTCTTGTATTTCATTAGGTATCTTCGTGAGTGGAATGATCTTCGATGGATGCAGTATCGCCATCGTAAGACCATTAACTCTGCACTCCTCGAGAAATACAGAGTTGAGTACCTCTCGGGCGGCCGCTTTTAGACCAAACGAAATGTTTGAAAGCCCAATTATTATATGGGAGTCAGGGAAGGTCTCATGGATAAGTCGAATCCCTTCGATGGTAGCCTTGGCGTCCTGGCGTGACTCTTCCATTCCGGTAGTGATCGGCAACACTAGCGGATCAAAGATCAAGTCGGCCGGGTCCAAGCCATAACGAGTCGTGGCGATCTTCGCGATAGCGGTGGCTGCTCTCAGCTTCCACTCTGGAGTGCGGGCTTGCCCTTCTTCGTCGATACAGGTCGCCACCACGGCGGTGCCAAAACGTTGGGCAAGGGTGAGAAACTTGTCGAGACGTGAACCGGGGGCATCGCCCTCCTCAAGATTGACGGAGTTGAGGATCGTTCGCCCCCCGAGATGAAGCAGCGCTACTCCAATAACTTCTGCCTCTGTCGAGTCAAGCATGATGGGAAGTGTTGCCGCCGTTGCGAGCCGAGTGGCTAGTTCGCGCATATTTTCGACGCCATTCTCGCCTGTGTAGTCCACGCAGAGGTCGATGAGGTGAGCGCCGTCTCTGACCTGTTCTTGGGCCATTGCGACACAGGTGTCGTAGTCGTGGTCGAGTAGTGCCTCACGGAATCGCTTCGAGCCGTTCGCGTTCGTTCGCTCGCCGACGTTTAGAAGTGAGGTCTCTTGGCGAAGGGAGACGGAGGAGTAGAGTGATGCGACCTCAGGCTCAAAGTTGGTAATCCGTGACTGGGGGGTTAGATCGCGACAGGCTGTTACTACTGCTTGTAGATGGTCAGGAGTGGTTCCACAACATCCACCGATGACGCTAACGCCAAAGTCCTGGACGAAGCGCTTAAGCGATGAGGCTAGTTGATCAGGAGTGAGGTCGTAGTGCATCTTGCCTTCTTGCACCGTTGGCAATCCTGCATTTGGAAGGCAAGATATTGGCACGGGACTGTGTTCGGCGAGATAGCGCAGATGCTCACTCATCTCGGTTGGGCCCGTGGCGCAGTTGATGCCAAATACGGTGGGTTTCATCGCTGCCAGCGACGCAACAGCTGCTCCTATCTCGGTACCCGGTAGCATCCGGCCGGTGAGTTCGATGGTCACCTGCAGCTGCAATGGTACTGATCTACCCTCAATCCCCATCGCTTGGCGAGCCCCGATTATTGCGGCTTTTGCCGAGAGAATATCATATACAGTCTCGATGACCAACAGATCCACGCCACCGGCGAGGAGGCCGGATGCCTGGTCGCGGTAGGCATCGACCAACGTGGTGAACTCGATCTGATTGAGGGTAGGGAGTTTGGTCCCTGGCCCCATGCTACCGGCTACAAAGCGAGGGTGATTAGCGGTCGAGTAATCTCTGGCTACCCCAACGGCAAGTCGAGCAGCAGCCTCGTTAAGTGCGCGAGCTTCTGACGCCAGGCCGTATTCGGCTAGAACTGGCGCGAGGGCTCCAAAGGTGTCGGTCTCAATCACGTCGACTCCCACCTCCAAAAATGAGGCGTGTAGCTGCTCAATGACCTCTGGCTTCGTACGTACTAGTATTTCGTTGCAACCCTCGAGACGCTCTCCGCCGAAGTCGTCAGCGGTGAGCTCGCGGAGCTGCAGGTTGGTGCCAGTCGCCCCATCAAAGATGACGATCTGTTCTTGGATTAGCCGGGCGTAATCAAGCATGCGCAATAGGCTAGTAGCTGGTGAACAGCGTCTTCGAGGAGTGGTGTTATGAAGATCTATACAAAGACGGGTGATGGTGGAACAACCGGCTTACTCTATGGCGGCAGAGTTCCAAAGGATTCGGTGCAGGTTGAGCTCAATGGTGCAGTCGACGAGGCGCAATCACAGATTGGAGTTGTGCGTGCACACGCCTCTGGAGAGCTCGCGGAGATCTGTCGTGAGCTCGAACTCGATCTTTGGATATTGATGGCGGAGGTTGCTACTCAAACTGAAAAGCGTGACCACCTCACAGCTGGAAAGACGTTGGTGACTGCGTCGATGGTGACGCACTTGGAGGAGTTGATTGACCAGTTTGCCGCCCGTTTTGTACTCCCTAAGGAGTTTGTTGTTCCAGGGGAAGAGATCGTGGCCGCCTTTCTTGACGTTGCTCGCACGGTGGTGCGGCGAGCTGAACGTTACAGTGTTGGTTTCGTTCGAGAGGCTTCGGATTCATTAGTGCAGGTATATCTCAATCGACTGTCGGATCTCCTATGGACGTTGGCTCGTTGGAGCGAGGGCGCCTCACTGACCGCTCGAGAGGCCAAGCACGCCTAGGGTGCAAAGTGAAATAATTGTTGCCAATAGTTAACTCAAGAAGGAGGATGGAGTGGCTTTAAAGACTTCGGTATCGACTGGATCTCAGGTGAGCACTGATGCTGCCAGGGTTCGTATCACCCAGGGAGAGCACTCGACCCGCATGCAAGCGATGTTGATCGACGGTGTTGTCGGATACGAATTTGGTGTCGCAGCAGAACCGACGACAGAACAGCTCCGCAGCCTCGGAGCTGCAGTCGTGGACGAGGCCTCGCGTGCCCGTTTTTCTCAAGTAGCGGTCTCGCTGCCGGAGCTTGACGAAGAACAGCTCGAGGAGTTTGTGGTTGGGATACTGCTTGCTGGCTATCGGTTCGACACCTATCTGACCAACCAAGATGCTGAGTCCTTTGTGTGTACAGAGGTGGTGTTGAGTGGGCAGCAGACCAAGAGCGCGGCTCTCGAGCGCGCTCAGGTATTGGCTGAGGCGGTAGCGTTGGCTCGGGATCTCATTAATGAGCCACCATCTAGGTTGACACCAACAGATTTTGCTCGTATTGCTACTGATGTGGCAGCACGTTCGGGGCTAGAGATCCGGGTCTGGGATGAGAATGACTGCGCACATGAGCGCCTTGGTGGCCTACTAGGTGTCGCTCGCGGATCGGTTGAACCTCCCCGAGCCATCAAACTTACGTATCGTCCCCAGCACTCGAGCAACAGGAAGGTGGGACTCGTAGGCAAAGGGATCACTTTTGACTCAGGAGGACTGTCGTTGAAGTCGGGTGAGGGGATGATGACCATGAAGACCGACATGGGCGGTGCCGCCGCCGTGCTGGCTGCAATGTCGACATTACGAGCCCTCAACGTCTCCCAGGAGGTTAATGGCTATCTAATGATGACTGAGAACATGCCATCCGGTAGTGCACAGAAGCCTGGTGATGTCCTAGTTACTCGCTCCGGGCGTACGATAGAGGTGTTGAACACAGACGCCGAAGGTCGGCTGGTTTTGGCGGATGGCCTTACGCTTGCACTAGAGGATGGTAATGAGGAGATCGTCGATATAGCCACGCTCACCGGTGCATGTGTTGTCGCTCTTGGTGATGAAATAGCTGGCGTTATGGGAAATGATGATGGCTTGATTTCTGCGCTTCACGCTGCAGGAATCCAAGCAGCTGAGCCGAATTGGCAGCTTCCTCTTCCGAAGAGTTACGAGAAGTTGATCGCCTCAGACGTAGCGGACATGAAAAATATTGGGAAGCGTGGTGGAGGTGCTATCACCGCTGCCCTTCTTTTGCAGCGGTTCGTACCTGATGCGCGATGGGCTCATCTTGATATCGCTGGCCCTTCGCGTTCCGAAGGTGACCGCGGTTGGATACGCGCAGGTGCTACCGGATTTGGAGTTATGACCTTTATCCGCTGGTTGCAGCGGACGAACTCCTAGCCGGGAGACCCGAACCCGGCGCGTAGCCGAGCCGAACGAGTTGGTCACAGATCTCGTCGTTGCTTGCACCCAGATTGGCAAGCGTAGCGGTGAGTTGGTGTAGCCGGCCGTCGCGATCTGTGATCGTTCGGTATTGGTGTAAGTCGGGTCGGTTGGAAGCTAGCGCCTGGAGACTCTCCGGAAGACGCTTAAGCTGCCGGTTGCTGAGGGGTGGAAGTTCGCGGGGTACCTCGATAAGTCCAGGTATGAGTTCTCTGAGGAGATGGAAATCTCGACAACGGTCGATGCTTCGGTCAAGGAGCGAGCCACGGCTTGGGGTGTGGCCAAGTCCGAGCGAGCGCGCCAACTCTTCAGCCGAGATGCTGACCCGGGTTGTGCGCCCAATCAGAAGATCGAGACGTTGAAGCAGAACGATGCTTGATGGGCCGAGTATGGGTAGCCAGAGAAGCTGTACGTAGTCCGAAGCAATAGGCCACCATTGCTCTCGGCTGTGTGGAACCTCCCAACGAAAGATAGAGAGTAACTCTGGGCGTAGACCTTCCTGAAGCATATGTGCCCTCCTTGGCATATAGATGGTATCAGTATAGCATAGAAAGGAATGAAATCAAGTAGGTGAATAGGTGCCGAAGACCTCGCGAAGGGTGTCGGCCACTTCACCCAGAGTTGCGCGTGCCGCGAGCGCGCGCTTCATCGGGTAGCAGACGTTATCTGTGCCTTCTGCGGCTGTGCGAAGTTCTGCGAGTGCTACGTCTACGGCGTGCTGGTCTCGCCGACGTCTTAACTCCTGTACTCGATCGGCCTGCTGACGTTGCAGGGCTGGATCAATTGGG